>JAHFUU010000075.1 GCA_023264915.1 Microthrixaceae bacterium
AGGAGATGGGATGGGGCGACTCAGGCCTGGCGATAAGCCTCGCGGTCTCCCAGTTCCACCGCATCTTCGCGATGCTTTCTGGCAATCCAGCCCTCATCGAGCAGTTCGCCGGCCCGGACAGCAAGGAGATCGGGTGCTGGGCGATAACCGAGCCGGACCACGGCAGTGACTCGCTCGCGTTCACCGAGGGCCACTTCAACGACGCGAACGTGCGCGCGAACTGCGTGGCCACCCCCGACGGGGACAGCTACGTCATCCGAGGCCAGAAGTCAGCCTGGGTCTCGAACGGCACCATCGCGACCATCGCGACCGTCTTCTGCACGATCGATCCCGACGTCGGCTTCCAGGCTGGGGGCGTTTGCATCGTGCCCCTCGACCTGCCCGGTGTCTCCAAGGGTGCCCCGCTCGACAAGATCGGCCAGCGTGCGCTCAACCAGGGTGAGATCTTCTTCGACGACGTGCGCGTGCCGGCCGAGTACATGGTCGTCGGCAAGGACGCGTACTCCTTCGTCGTCGAGATGGTGCTTGCGATAGCGAACTCTCACATGGCGAGCACGTTCACGGGCGTGGCTCGTGCCTCGTTCGAGCATGCCCTGGACTACTCGCGCGAGCGGATCCAGGGTGGCAAGCCGATCATCCAGCACCAGAACGTGCGCAGCCGTCTGTTCCGGATGTTCACCCAGACCGAGGCGGCCCGGTCCCTCGCGCGACGCACCGCTTCGATGGGCACTGCCGGCGCGCCGCCGGTGCAGTACTCGATCGCGTCAAAGGTGTTCTGCACGACCACTGCCTTCGAGGTGGCCTCGGCAGCTGTTCAGACCTACGGTGGTAACGGGCTGTCGCGGGAGTACCCGGTGGAGAAGCTGCTCCGCGACGCCCGCGCTTCGATGATCGAAGATGGATGCAACGACGTGCTGTCGCTCGTCGGGGCAGCGAAGCTGTGACAAGCGAGGAGGACATCGATGGAACTGCGTGAAGTGATCGGTCGCCGCCGGAGCATCCGGTTCGTGCGGCCATACCAACCTGTCGAGCGCCACAAGATCCAGCGGATGCTCGAGGCGGCGCGGATCGCCTCGCACTGGGGCAACGTGCAGAGCCTCAAGGCTGTCGTGGTCGAGAAGGAGACGGCCCCTGCCGAGATCATCGACGCGCTGTATGCACCGATAGCGGGCTGGCAGATCCGTGTCGCTCCGGTGGTGATCGTGTGGTACCTGGACACCGCGATGGTGGACGACCAGAGCAATCGCTTGCGTGAGCTGCTCGAAGCGGGTGCTCTCGGGTTCGGTGAAGGCAAGCGCGACGCTCTGGAGAACCAGCTCATCCCGATCTTCGACGCGATCAACGAGAGCCTCAAGCAGCCCGGTCTCGGTGAGGTCGACTGTGGGCAGGGCATCGCACAGGCCACGCTGATGGCCTATGAGCAAGGCCTCGGAACATGCTGCCTGGGCACGCCCAACACCGACCAGATACGTGAGCGACTCGGTCTGGCCGAGACCTGCCGCGTGTTGCTGCTCCAGACCGTTGGCTACCCGATGGAGTCCCCCGAGGCGGGTGGCCAGCGGCCGCGCCAACCCTTCGAGGAGCTGTTCCAGCTGAACGGCGCGAGCGAGTCCTTCCCCCGGGACCCAGCGGTCGTCGAGGAGCTCGAGGGCGACGGGATGTTCACCACACCTGCGCCGCTAGCGTGGCGCGAGGCCGAGCTCGAGTTCTTGAAGGGAGCCCTCGATCTCAAGGGGCACGGGTTGGTCTGACCGACCACGCACGACGGGCACTCAACAGCAAAGGAAGCAGCGAGATGAAGATGAACGCGGTGATCGGCGGGGTAGGCATGACCCGCTTCGCCAAGCACGAGGATGAAGGCCTCAAGTCCCTCGGAACCCAGGCTGTCAAGACAGCTCTGGACGACGCCGGCATCGACGCGTCCCAGCTCGAGGCCGCCTACGTGGGCAACGCTGCCGCGGGCCTCGTCACCGGCCAGGAGTCGATCCGGGGACAGGTCATCTTGCGGTCGATGGGACTCGGCAAGCTTCCGGTGATAAACGTCGAGAACGCTTGCGCCAGCGCGTCGACGGCTCTGTACCAGGCCGCTGCGATGGTCACAGCAGGACTGCATGACGTCGTGCTGGCTCTTGGTGTCGAGAAGCTCACGGATCCGGACAAGAAGAAGTCGTTCGCGGCCTTCTCCGGTGCGGTCGACGTCGAGATAATCAAGCAGTTCATGGCCGCCCTCGCAGCCAATGCGAAGGAGAGCGGGGCCGACAAGGCCTCAGGCGGGGCAGGCGAGAAGCGTTCGATGTTCATGGACATCTACGCTGCGGTCGCGCGGGCTCACATGCAGCAGTACGGCACGACGGTCGAGCAGTTCGCGACGGTCGCTGCCAAGAACTCTCGCCACGGCTCGCTCAACCCTCGGGCGCAGTTCCGTGAGGAGCTCAGCGTCGAAGATGTGCTGGCGGCTCCGATGATCGCCGAGCCCCTCACGCGGCCCATGTGCTCACCCATCGGTGACGGCGCCGCAGCAGCGATCGTGTGCAGCGAGGCCGGAGCTCGCCGGCTCGGCGTGGACAACCCGGTCTATGTCCGTTCCAGCGTGCTGCGCTCGGGATGGGATCATGACATGAGCGGTGACGGTGTCGCGGAGGTGTGCATCAGGGAGGCCTACGAGGAGTCAGGCCTCGGGCCCGAGGACCTGAGCGTCATCGAATGCCACGACGCGACCGCGCCGGCAGAGGTCTTCGCGTACGAGTCGATCGGCATCTGCGCCAAGGGTGAGGGCGGCAAGCTGGCCGAGAGCGGGGACACGGCCCTCGGAGGGCGCATCCCGGTCAACACCTCAGGGGGACTCCTTCGCAAGGGCCACCCCGTGGGTGCGACCGGCATCGCGCAGATCGTCGAGCTCACCGAGCAGCTCCAGGGTCGTTCAGGCGATCGTCAGGTCGAAGGTGCACGGGTCGGGTTGGCCCACAACGGTGGCGGCAACATCGGCGTGGACGTCGCTGCGCTTTGTGTGACGATCCTGTCCACGTGACAGGATTGAAGGCCACCCCAACCGACCAGCAGGCGGTGACGATGCGACAACCGAGTGAGATGGTGCTCGGCGACCTGGTGCGAATTCGTGCCGCTACGAGCCCTGACTTGGACGTCTTGACGTTCGAGCACATGAGCGGCGACGGTGGCCCCGACGAGGTTCGCACCTATGCCGACCTGGCGGCCAACGGCAACGCCATCGCCGCCAAGCTGATCGATCTCGGTCTCTCGCCGGGTGACCGCGTAGCGCTCATGATGCGCAACCATCAAGAGTTCGTCGAGACGATGGTCGGTGCGTCGATCGCCGGCGTGGTGCTCGTACCGATCGATCCCCGCACCCGTGGCGAGAAGCTGGCGTTCTTCTTGCGGGACGCGAGCTGCCGCGGCGTCGTCTGCGCGAGCGGTGCACTTGCTTCGGTGTCAGACGTGCTCGATGACGCTCGGACTGTCGAGTGGGTCATGGTGAGGGGCACCGCGGCCGAGGTGTCTGAGGTGGCTGGGGCCGGTGGCGCCCCGGAGGTCACGTTGATGTCCGAGGTGCTGGCCGATGCTGACTCGGTTCCCGAGATCCCATCGCGACTCGAGACCGACAACGATCCCCTCCAGATCCTCTACACGTCGGGAACCACCGGTGATCCCAAGGGTGTCATGTTCCCCAACAGCCGCTTCGGTCTGTACGCCATGCTTGCCTACCTGCTCGGATACCAGCCCACCGACCGGCCCTACACCGGGCTCTCGTTGACCCACGGCAACGCTCAGGCGGTCACCCTGGCCCCTTCACTCACGATGGGGTTGCGTGCCGTGTTCAGCCCCAACTTCACCAAGTCACGGCTATGGGACATATGTCGCAAGTACGGCTGCACCACGTTCTCGCTCCTCGGGGGCATGGTGACGGCCATCTACGCGGAGCCCGAACGGCCAGATGACGCCGACAACCCCGTTCGGATGGTCTGCAGCGCCGGGATGCCCGCTGCGATCTGGGAGGCCTTCGAGAAGCGCTTCGGGGTAGAGGTGTTCGAGTGGTACGGCGCAGTCGAGGGCGGCCTCGCCGCCAAGCCGATCGGCCAGGGGCCGATCGGGTCGTTCGGCAAGCCCGTCGGCGGGCTCGAGATGCTGATCCTCGATGACGACGACGCACCGTGCCCGCCCGGTGTCGTCGGTGAGATCTGCTCGCGTCCGTCCGGAGGGAAGGCCGAGGTCGAGTACTTCGAGAACCCCGAGGCTTCACAGGCCAAGGTGCGCGGCGGCTGGCTCCGCAGCGGCGACATGGGCCACATCGACGAGGATGGCTGGTTCTTCTTCGACTACCGCAAGGGTGGTGGCCTCAGGCACAACGGCGATTTCGTGCATCCTGCGTTCGTCGAGCGCGTGCTGGCAGAGCACCCCGACGTGACAGACGTCTACGTGTACGGCGTGACTGCGGCCTCTGGCGCGCCAGGCGAGAAGGACGTCGTCGCGGCGGTGGTTCCCACGGATCCCGAGAGCTTCGACGCCGCGTCGGTCTTTGAGGGCTGCCGTCGATCTCTCGAGCCCAACATGGTGCCCACCTACCTGCAGGTGGTAGAGGAGATCCCGAAGACCGCGTCAGAGAAGCCCCAGGAGCGGTTCTTGCTGGAGATGTTCGACCCAGATGCCGGCAACGTCGTTGTCGAGCAGCCTCGCGCCCGGTCACAGCGATGAGCGACCGGACCCCGGCACCGGTCCCCGCCGACGGCGGGCTCGCGGCGCGTGCGGGGAGGGCCGGCGAGACCGGCGGGCCTGCTGAGACGTCGCCGAACGAAGTCGGCTCGCCAGTTGCACCGCGGTCAGAGGAACCGATGATCATCCAGGGGGGCATGGGTGTCGGCGTCTCCGGCTGGCCGCTTGCCAGTGCAGTCTCGCGGGCCGGCCAGCTCGGAGTCGTGTCGGGCACTGCGATCGAGGTCGTTCACGCTCGCCGCCTGGCTGACGGTGACCTCGGGGGTCACCTGCGACGCGCATACGCGAGCTTCCCGGTGCCAGGTGTCGCCGAACGGGTGATCGAGCGCTACTTCAGGCCCAGTGGACGATCCGCGGGTGAGTCATATGACAAGGTCGAGAAGTTCACCTTGCGCCCGTCGCGAGGGCTCCAGGAGCTCACCGTCCTGTCGAGCTACGCGGAGGTCTGGCTCGCACGTGAAGGCCATGGCGGGCCGGTAGGGGTGAACCTGCTCCAGAAGATCCAGCTGCCGACGGTGCACACCCTCTATGGAGCGATGCTCGCGGGCGTCGCCGCGGTGCTGATGGGTGCTGGTGTGCCGAGTGCGATCCCCGCTCTGCTGCGAGGCCTCGCCTCGGGCGAGCGTGTGGGCTACTCGATCGACGTCGAGCGGCCCGCCGAGGTCCAGGATCCAGTGGCAGCCGAGCTCGTGTTCGATCCGACCGAGCTGTTCTCGGGTGCAGAGGTGCCCGGTGTCCCGAGCTTCTACGCGATCGTCGCCTCGCACACCCTTGCCACGTTCCTGGGCCGTGATCCGGTGACTCGCCCGGACGGGTTCGTCGTCGAAGGTCCCACTGCCGGAGGCCACAACGCGCCACCGCGACGATCCAAGGAGCGCGACGAACGCGGCCAGCCCGTATACGGTCCTCGCGACGTGGTCGACCTCGAGGTCGTGGCGGCCCAAGGCCTGCCATTCTGGATGGCCGGCGGCTACGGGACACCCCAAGGCCTTGTCACGGCCCTGTCTGAAGGTGCCCAAGGGATCCAGGTCGGATCGGCGTTCGCGTGCTGCGAGGAGTCCGGGATGGCCCCGGAGCTTCGCGATCAGATCCGCCAGCATGCCGCTGAAGGAACCCTGAGCGTGCTCACCGACGTTCGGGCCTCCCCGACCGGCTTCCCGTTCAAGCTCGTCGAGCTGGAGGGGTCCCTGTCGGAGGGGAGCGTGCGCGCCAGGCGCGAGCGTGTCTGCAATCTGGGCTACCTGCGCGTGGCCTTCACCGACACCGAAGGCAACATCGGCTACCGCTGCGCTGCCGAGCCGGTCGCGAACTACTTGCGCAAGGGCGGCGACCCAGCTGACACCGAAGGTCGCGTGTGCCTGTGCAACGGCCTGCTCGCCACAGCCGACTACCCCCAACTCTGGCACGGTGAGCCCGAGCCGCCTGTCGTGACCGGCGGTGACGCGATGGCCGATGTGGTCAGGGCGCTGTCACCTGACGGTGTCCCGTACCATGCGGCTGACGTGATCGAGCACCTGCTGAGCGGGCTCGACGGGCCACGGTTGCCGGCAAGCGACAGCGCTGTCGGGCTGGCAGCGACCGAGCCTGCGCGCTCCGTCGACCGAGCAGCGTCCGCGAACGCCGATACGGCACGCGTCACAACGCAAGACCCCAGCGCTCGACGGGACGGCGAGGTCCTGGTCGCGGGGTCGAGCTCCGATGCCGGGCCCACGCTTTGACCCGGACGGCCCCCGTCGAGGCTTGACAGTGGCTTGGTCACCGAGGCGGGGTGCGCTGTCACGCACCACCGGCGGCGGGATCCTCCGCCAGCGCTACCAGCAACGCGGCCCGTACGGTCGCATCGAGCACCCATGCCGCGATCGCGAGTGTGCCGAGCCAAACGAGACCCGCGGCGATCGCAGCGACCGCGACGTTCGCGGCCACAACCGAGATGTATGAGCGGGTGATCCTGAAGGCCGAGGCGAGGCGGTGGTGGCCGCCGCCACGCAGGACCGGTGCCAGGTAGGCAAGTGATCCCGCCAGGATCTGCGCATAGCCACCAACGACCAGGACCAGGACCAGCGAGGTCGGTGGCGGTCGATCCGATGCCGCCGACGCTCCGAACGCGATCGTGGCGCCGAGCCACCAGGCGATGCCTGAGCCGATCGAGGCAAGGCGCGGCCCCGCCCACCGAAGCTGGCGAGACCTGAGCCTGGGCATGATCGAAGCGGTTGCCACCAGCCCGCATGCGTACAGGGCCATGCCGGCCGCGCCGATCACGGACTGGTTCTCGATGCGACCAGCGGCAGCGAGCAGCGTCGCGACGGCAAGTGCTGCGGTGGTTGTGCGAACCGCCGCAGGTGTGGCAGCCGGGGACATCTTCGATCGGCCCTGGGTCGCTGCCATGTACGGCAGCGTCGCCGCGATGGTGATGCCGACAAGTCCGAACAGGTTGGTGATGAGGTGCGCTTCGCGCACGGCGGTGCCCGATGCCGCGTCCGTCGAGGTGCCAAGTGCGATCCCGGCGATGCTGGCGGCGACGCCCAGGGCCAGAGCCGCCAGGTAACCGTCGATGGCAGGGTTGAACCTGTCCAGCCTCGCCCGTGAGCGCACCTGGGCCAACAGCGCCGCGAGCAGGATCTCGCCGGCAACCACGGCAGCTCCGCCGGCGGCTACGAGCACGCTCACCTCAGCCTCGCGGCCGGCGGCCAGCAACAGGGTCCCGGATGCGACCAGGGCGACCTGGCACCTGACCGTTCGGCTCCTGGGGGCCGGGGCTGAGGACCAGGTGACCGACAGGAGCTGCGTGGCGCCGGAGATCGCCGTCAGCAGCCCACCGACCAGGAACAGGTGGAGGGGGAGCCACGCACCAGTTCGATGGGGAACGATCGCGGCAAGGGGTGCGGTGACCGCGAAGGCGAACGCGGTCCAAAGGGTCGGGCGGGCCTGACGGTGAACCTCGGTGACACGAAGCTCATGGGCTCCAGCGGCCGCTGGGCGGTTGCCTGAGGCTCGGCCGGGAAGGTCGCCCACCCATCACCGCCGGTAACCAAGCGTCTCGAGTGCCTCTTCAGAGAGCCGCTCGGGCGTCCACGGCGGATCCCATATGACGTTCAGGACTATCTCGAAGTCGGGCAGCGCTTCCCTGAGGGCCGCGTCGGCCTCGCCCGACAGGGACTCAGAGACGGGGCAGCCTGGTGTCGTCAGGGTCATGTCGACCTCGACGACGTCGTCGGTGACTCGAATGTCATAGATGAGGCCGAGGCTGAACACGTCGAGCGCCAGCTCGGGGTCCCAGACGTCGCGGAGCGCCATGATGGCGCGGTCGGTGACCGGGTCCCTGCCCATCACCGGCGGGCTGCTCGCTGTCGATTCAGGTTGCGTGGACGGCGTGGACGGCGTGGACGGCGTGGACGGCGTGGACGGCGTGGACGGCAGCGGTAGGTCGGTCATGGAGCGCTCGCTTGGGTCGGAGGGGTCCGTGGTGCAGGTGCTGCCGGCGCACGAGCTCTCAACGGACCGGTGGTGAGGTTGGCACAGACGGCCACGCCGCCGGCGGCGATGCACAACCCGCCCGCGACGACGAGCGGTGCAGCTCCGGCCAGCAGGCCCGAAACGGTGCCGATGAAGCCGGCGGCGGTCGCAGCAAGTGTGGCCCAGGCAACCGTGTGGTTGAACAGGTCGCCGAAGAGCAGGGGCCTTCCAGAACGGTTGGTCCGCACTCCGCGCGCCCGAAGGGCGGCGTATGCGATGAACGGGACGATCTTGTGCACATGGCCGACAACCGCGAGAGCGAGCCAGCCGAGAAGCGAGACGACCTCGGCCG
>JAHFUU010000076.1:0-1181 GCA_023264915.1 Microthrixaceae bacterium
CGCGAACGGGCCAGATTGGCCTCGTAGTCGTCGACTACTTGCAGCTGATGACCGGAAGATCCTCCGCCGAGAACCGCCAGGTCGAGGTTTCAGAGATCAGCCGCGGTCTCAAGATCCTCGCCCGCGAGCTGGAGTGTCCGGTCATGGCGCTGTCGCAGCTGTCCCGCGGGCTCGAACTCCGCTCGGACAAGCGACCCCTGCTGGCAGATCTACGCGAGTCCGGTTGCTTGACGGCTGACACCCGAGTAACGCGAGCTGACTCTGGTATCGAGGTCACGTTGGGCGAGCTGGTCGATACCGACGAGCGCGACGTCCCCATCTGGACGATGAACGAGCACTACAAGCTCGTCCGAGGACGGATCGACCGTGTGTTCGCGAGCGGTATCAAGACCGTGTTCGAGCTGCGATTGGCCTCCGGCAGATCTGTGAAGGCAAGCGCCAACCACCCATTCTTGGCTCTGGAAGGCTGGTTCCCGCTCGAGAAGCTAGATGTCGGCGATCGCATCGCTGTCCCAAGAGCAGGGAGGTGGCCGACATCAGTCGGCTCCGACCTCACACAGCCGGTCCCACACGTGGGCCCGCAATGTGACACGATCCCACAGGAGCTCTGGAGCTACATACGAAAAGTGCTCCCGAACTTCTCGATGAGCCTTCACGACATCGAGATGGCGCTCGGTGTGGATGACTTCCTAGACCGACTCTATGCAAGCGAGCTCGACCGCGCCGACCTGGCGCGACTGGCGGAGGTGGTTCCCGATCCGCTCCTGCGAGACCTCGCCAACTCCGACGTTGCATGGGACACGATCGTCGGTGTCGAAGAGCTCGGAGACCAACCTGTGTTCGATGCCACTGTGAAGGGCACCCACAACTTCGTCTCTCAGGGGATAGTCGTTCACAACTCGATCGAGCAAGATGCTGACGTCGTGATGCTCATCTACCGCGACGATCTCTACAACACCGACTCAGAGGATCGCGGCACGGCCGAGGTGATCGTGGCCAAACACCGGAACGGTCCAACCGGAATGACCCGGCTTGCCTTCCTCGAGCAGTACACCAAGTTTGCCGACATGCCTCCCGGCATGTGAACGATGGTTGCCCTCACCAGCTCTCCAGCAGTTGAGGAACGCTGACCACGAGTCAGCCTTCGGCCGAAGCAAGGATCGGGTTGCCTCCGGGCCCAC
>JAHFUU010000076.1:1191-8513 GCA_023264915.1 Microthrixaceae bacterium
TGCCACATCGGCAACGAGATTCCTCAAAGGTTGAATCACATCACGTGAAGCGCGCCAACGGGCATTCGCCCGACGACGAACTAGCGCCCACATCACCCACACCGCTAGGGCGGAGCGGGTGGTGGTGGACTCGCCGTAGAGCTGGGTGCGACCGTCGATGAAGGCGAGGGCTTCGTGCTGGTCGCCGTCGACGTCGTCGTCAACACCGGCTTGGACGTGGAGGAAGTCGTCGATGCAGTCGAAGCAGGAGCACCGGTAACTGGCAGAGACGGCCCCGGAGAGGAGCCGCCGTTGGGAAGCCCCGACTGGCCTTGGGGGGCGAGAGTCAAGGCTCCAAGTGGTGGCGGGAACGGGCAGCTTTGGAGCCCATTGGTGGCTTGCCCCATGAAGGTCGAAAAGATCTCCGCGGGGAACGAGCCGCCAGCCACCTGCCGTCCGTGAACGTTGTCCATGTACTTGGTTTCTGGCCCGGGGTAGCCAACCCACACGGCCGCGGTCAGCTGGCAGGTGAAGCCCGCGAACCATGCATCGCGGTAGTGCTCGGTCGTCCCGGTCTTGCCAGCGACGGGCTGGCCGAACTTCGCCGCCGTCCCGGTCCCGCCTTCGACAACCTGGCTGAGGATCCAGCTCTCGGCTTGGTTCACCGAAGGGTCCAGCACGCGTTTGTGGTCAGGCCTGGACTGGTACAGGACGTGACCACTGGAGTCGTCCACACGGGACACGATCGATGGCTCCACGTGCTCGCCGCCGTCCATGAAAGTCGAGTAGACCGAAGCCATCTCGACGACCGAGACCTCCTCGGTGCCAAGAACCATGGCTGGGACCGGCTTGATCTTGCTCTTCACGCCCATCTTCATCGCCAGGTCCACTACCGGCTGCTCGCCGACCTCATCGATGAGCTGGGCATACGCCGTGTTGGACGACCGTTTGGTCATCTCCACCAGATCGAGCGTGCCGAGCCCCGCATCGCCATAGTTGCCAACCCGCCAGTTCGAGCCGTCCTTGAGCTTCAGGGTGGTCACGCCAGGCGCGTTGTAGGTCTTGTTCAAGGGCATGCCCGAACTGAGTGCTTGCGCGAGGGCTACCGGCTTCCAAGAGGAACCTGGTTGGCGACCGCCACCGCCGCCATCTGTACCCGTAGCCAGGTTCACCTGTGAAGCCTTGAAGTCCATCCCGCCGACCATCACCTTGACACGACCATCAGTGTCCAACGCTACGATCGACGCCGCTGGGTCTGTGGGCTGGTTCAGATGTGACTTGATGGCGTCATAGGCTTGGCTCTGCATCTTCCAATCGATCGTGGTGTAGATACGTAAACCACCCTCGAACAGCTGAGCATCGCTGAACCGGTAAGGACCGTTGGGATCTGTCAGCTGGCGGCGGACGTACTCGATGAAGTACTCCGACCCGAGCTCTTTGTGCTTGACGTTGCCGAAGTTGTTGGCCTGCTTGCGGGGGAGCACGTAGTCCCAGCCCATCTTGTCCACGGAGTCGAACTGCGTCTGGCTGATGTAGTTCTGCTCCTTCATCTGTCGGAGAACGTCGCTGCGACGAGACTCAGCGACCCTCCGGCCTGACACAGCATCAGGATCGGTCGCAGGGCGGTTGGCGTCAGCGACTTCGGGCGCTCGGATGATCCCCGCCAGGTATGCAGCTTCGGGTAGACCGACCTGTTCGACGTCTTTGCCGAAGTAGACCCGAGCCGCCGCCTTCACGCCGTAGGCACCTCGCCCGAAGTAGATGCTGTTCAGGTAACGCTCGAGAATCTCCTTCTTCGGTAGCTCGCGCTCGAGCTTGATTGCCAGAACTGCTTCCTTCATCTTCCGCTCGAGGCTGCGGTCCGCTGTCAGGTAGGTGTTCTTCACATACTGCTGGGTGATTGTGGACCCACCCTGTTTAAGTGGTTCGTCACGCAGGTTTGCCACAAAGGCGCGGGTGACCCCAGCAGGATCAATGCCTTTGTGCACGAAGAACTCCTTGTCTTCTGTGGCTACCACGGCTTGCACCAGGACGCTCGGTATCTGGTAATAGGTAACCGTGACGCGATCCTCGTCGGCTGACAGTTGGGCAATGGAGTTGCTCTCGTCACACGGTGCCAGGAGGACCTCGGCAGTGCAGACGAAGGTCGTCTGCTTCAACGGTGGTGAGCTCGGGGGCAGCTCGACCGCCTGCCAGACTGCATAGGCAAAGCCGCTGCAACCGGTGACCGCTACCACGAACACCAACAGGAACATCCGGCGGCCACGCCACAAGAGGCTCCGCGCGGCAGGTCTGGTGCTTGCTGGTTTGCCTCCAACCGAGACGGCGGGACCGCGCCGCCGACGGGGGCTTTTTGGGGCAGCGTGCTCGGGCTTGGGCATTGGTTAGGAGTTTGTTCGCTTAGCGTCACTGGTGAAGAGGACCCTTCACACCGATCCGACCGGCCGCCAAGACTCAGGCGATGCCGCCCACGATGGTGGACTGTCGGTGCCGCAGGTTCAAGCCGACCTTGCAGCGTTCAGCACGAAGGCACGGGCCAGATGGTTCCACCTGCACTCTCGGCACACCTCAACGACGTAAGCCGCATACTCCCCCCGTCGGTTTGAAATCGCGCGCAGCTCGTTCTTGGTAGTGATGCAGCGTCCGTGGGCGGGAAGGCGCGGACCGAACACATAGGTCACCAGGACAAGGTTGCTCTCCTCACATATGGGACATCTCCGATCGCTGGGCTCGCTGCACTCGCGCGCCGCACGAACCAGCTCTGGGTGTGCATCGCACACCTCATGCTGAGCGATCCGACCTTTCCGATACTCAGAGATCAGAGCCCTTCGCGCCAGCCGATAGTCGATCTCGCCAGGTGGCCGATCGGACACCCCGCTGATCGCGCCGGAACGAGAAGTCATGGGCGCCAGGGTAGCGACGCTCGTTTGGTCTCGCTTGGATGTCGGGCGATGCGAAACCGCCGTGACCGGAGCCAGTCGGTGCCGAGGAACAGTTGCGATTCGATATATCGCTCCGATATAGTTCACGTTGTGATCGAGATGGCAATACTTGGGATCCTCGAGAACCAAGAGATCCATGGGTACGAGCTGAAGAAACGGATCGCACAACTCGCCGGGGGGCCGGGGGGCATCTCGTTCGGATCCTTGTACCCGGCCCTGAGTCGTCTCGAGAAGTCCGGCCACCTCCGCGCGGTCGACCCTACGAGACCGCGCTCTGCCAGCATCTTCGCTGATCCCATGACGGGCGCCATCACCGGCGAACTGGCCGCCCTGCGACAACGTCAGGCCTTGCCAACGTCGGCAAAGACGCCCGAGGGCCGCCGCTCAGAGAGGCGCAACCGGAAGGTCTATGCGATAACCGAACGGGGACGGCAACGTCTGGGCGAGCTTGTACGCACCGCTGACCCAGCAGACGAGCGCTCGTTCCGGTTGCAGGTCGCCTTCTGTCGCGAGGTTTCTTCATCCGAACGGATCGATCTGTTCGAGCGGCGCAGGGCTCACCTCGTGGGAGAGCTCCTCCAGCGACGCGAGACGGGCGCGACCGATGGTGACGGGACCGACACGTACCTCAGGTCACTTCGCGACCACGACAGGTCCACGATCGACAACGACCTCGATTGGGTAGACGAGCTCATCTCGATGACACGCAACGAGCTGGCGCAAAGCGAGCAAGGGCGTGCCCACACCAACCGATCAGCCACGACCAAGTCTCGCTGAACATCACAGTCTCCGAAGGAGGCCGAATTCCATGACCACCAACCACAGAACCACCAAGAGCCTGCGACTGGCCATTGCCGGGGTGGGCAACTGTGCCAACTCCTTGATCCAGGGGCTTGAGTACTACAAGGATGCGAACCCCGATGATGACGTGCCTGGTCTCATGCACGTTGTGCTGGGCACTTACCATATCCGTGACATCGCCTTGGTCGCTGCGTTCGATGTCGACGCCGACAAGGTGGGCCTAGACCTGAGCAAAGCCATCTGGGCAAGCCAGAACAACACGATCAAGTTCGCGGACGTCAGCGAAACAGGGATCACGGTGCAACGTGGTCTAACGCTGGATGGATTCGGGGAGTTCTACCGCGAGACCTGCGAGGAGTCCCCGGCCTCGCCTGTGGACGTTGCCCAGGTACTCCGTGACACAAGAGCAGACGTGCTCGTCTCCTACTTGCCTGTTGGCTCAGAGGAGGCACAGCGCTACTACGCACAGGCTTGCCTCGACGCTGGGGTGGGTTTCGTCAACGCCATACCCGTGTTCATCGCCTCAGATCCCCAATGGGCCTCCAAGTTCGAAGCGGCTGGAGTCCCGATCATTGGCGATGACATCAAGAGCCAGGTCGGTGCCACCATCACCCACCGCCTCTTGTCTCGGTTGTTCGAAGACCGCGGTACCACGATCGATCACACGTACCAGCTCAACTTCGGTGGCAACATGGACTTCAAGAACATGCTCGAGCGAAAGAGGCTGAAGTCCAAGAAGATCTCCAAGACTCAGTCAGTGACCAGCCAGATTGACCAGGGCATCTCTGACCACGACGTTCACATCGGCCCGAGCGATCACGTTCCATGGCTGGATGACCGCAAATGGGCCTACATCCGCGTTGAAGGACGCAACTTCGGTGATGTCCCTCTCAACGTCGAGTTGAAGCTCGAAGTCTGGGACTCCCCGAACTCGGCAGGGGTCATCATCGACGCC
The DNA here is from genome assembly GCA_023264915.1 of Microthrixaceae bacterium. Classification (GTDB taxonomy): domain Bacteria; phylum Actinomycetota; class Acidimicrobiia; order Acidimicrobiales; family Acidimicrobilacustridaceae; genus JACPNV01. The sequence goes on from JAHFUU010000076.1 coordinate 5,869, forward strand.
ATACGTTGCTGCAAGATCGCAATGGATCGCGGCATCGGTGGGCCTCTGCTCGGTCCTAGTGCGTACTTCATGAAGAGCCCACCCGTTCAATACCGCGACGAAGTCGCTCGTGAGATGATCAAGGACTTCGCGAACGGCTGACCTCCCCGGCGCGCTCACCGAAATGCAGCGACGCGGCAGTGTCGTCAAGTGCTGGGACCCTCGCCATCCTCGATCCGCAAGGCTGAGCGCGGCACAATGGCCACGATGCCTGACGAAACACCCCCCGAGCAGAGGCCGCCCGACGACATGACTGCGAGTCATCCCACAGCGCGCCACCTGCGCTCTGCTGCGACGCCCTCGCAGGTGGCCGACAGCAGCACCTCTCCGCCGCGCCCAGACCCGCGACCTATTTCGGCCACCTTCCCAGCTGAGGCCACCCTGCCCCACGACGTGGTCAGTTATGGACCGGACATCCCCAACGAGCGCGCGTACCGCCTTCTTGGCAACCCCGACGGCAAACGAGTGCTCGATCTTGGCTGCGGTGGAGGGCAGGCGGCGATCGCCCTGGCTAAACAGGGAGCCAAGGTGATCACGGTGGATCCTTCACCTGAGCGCCTCGAACGTGTACGGATGGTTGCTGACAGAGAGGAGGTGAAGATCGAAACTCACGAGGGAGACTTGGCCGATCTGGCCTTCGTTCGTGCCGACACCGTCGATGCCGCTGTTAGCATCTACGCGCTTGCCACTGTGGACGACTTGGACCGCGTCTTCCGTCAGGTGCATCGCGTGCTCAGCCCCGAGATGCCATTGGTCATCAGTCTCCCGCACCCAGCGTTCTGCATGCTTGACCCCTCGGCTCAACGCCCCTTTGAACTGGCACGAACCTACTGGGACAGCTCACCGCGGCCGTGGGAGACCGACCAGACCACTGGCTTTGACCACCCTCGAGCCATCAGCGAGGTCTTCACGGGCCTACACCGCGCCAACTTCAGGGTGGACACGATCCTCGAACCAGAGCCGGCCGCCGACTCGGTGCACAGCCCTTACTGGTCGACGACCATGGCATGGGTACCCGCCACACTCGTCGTGCGCGCTCGTAAGGAAGGGATCTGACAACCCCCTGTCAACTAACGAGGGGGTGAGCTCTGGTTCAGACGCTCACCTACGCCCTCTGACGAGAACCCTTGTCCTTCTCTCAGGTCGATGACGACGTCAGGCTCACGGTCGGCCTGGACGCCACCAGCCTTGGGATCACGACTGGTTGCAACAAAGGCAGCACCGAACGCCATGGACAAGAGGGCGAGCATGAGCTGAGCCGTTGTCAGCACTTGGGGACCTTGTCCGGGAGTGTGCACAACCAAGTCCGCGATCATCACGACCAGAGCCGCGATTGCCAAGGCGAGGGCTATTTCGCTGACGCTCCTTCGATCCTTTGACCGTTGGCCAGTTGAGGAAGTTCTCACCACAGCTCTACCTCCGCACCTGAAGCCCGAGAGGCAGGTGACATCTCCGGCTCTTCGTGTGGGGCCGGGTTCGCTCTAGCTCCCCACAAGCGCAGCGACCAGTACCAGCTTGCGGATCGACACTTCCCCTCGGGTGACCATATAGGAGTGTCGGGGCTCTGACAATGTCAAGGGCGGTCGCGTTCGCGCTCCCACCACTCGTCCAATCGTCCATACGCCTCTGCTTCTGAGATCGGGCCCTCGTCCAGGCGGAGCTCGAGCAGGTAGCTGAGAGCCCTACCGACCGTAGGGCCAGGCCCCAATCCGAGGTGAGCCATCACCTGCCTGCCATCCAGATCCGGACGTATGGCGTCGAGCTCCTCCTGCGCCCGAAGGACACGGATCCGCTCCTCCAGATCGTCCAGGCGGCGGGCCAACTCCTCCGCCCTGCGCTTGTTGCGCGTGGTGCAATCGCAGCGGGTCAGTTCGATCAACTCGTCAAGCTCACCCCCGGCATCCCTCACGAACCGCCGTACAGCGCTATCGGTCCATCCCATAGCGAAGGTGTGAACCCTCAGATGCAAGTAGACGAGGTTGCTCACCCGCGAGATGTCTTGGTTGGGGTACTTGAGCGCCCGCATCCGATCACGGGTCATGCGAGCCCCGACGACTTCATGATGGTGGAAGTTCACGCCCTTCGGTCCGATAGTGCGGGTCTTGGGCTTCCCGACGTCATGAAACAACGCTGCGAGGCGGTTTATCCGGTTAGGTTTGCTCGTCGAATCGACCGCAGAGACGTTGGATACCACGGCGATCGTGTGAGCCAGCACATCCTTATGGTGGTGGATCGGATCTTGTTCGAGTTGCATCGCTGGAAGCTCTGGTAGGAACTCCCCCATGAGACCGTTCTCCACGAGGAACCACAGACCCGGGGCGGGATTCTCGACAAGGACCAACTTGTCCAGCTCGTCACGGATCCTCTCCGGCGAGACGATCTGGATCCTCGAATGCATCTTGGCAACCGCTCGGGTCACTTGAGGATCTGGCACGAGTCCGTACCCAGCGATGAACCGGGCCGCGCGCATCATTCGAAGCGGATCATCAACAAAGGAGTCCTCGGGCGACAACGGGGTGCGGAGTCGGCCCGCTGCGAGATCGACCGCTCCGTTGAAGGGGTCAACCAGACGAGGCTCCGAGCCAGTCAGCTCCACCGCCATGGCG
>JAHFUU010000526.1:0-974 GCA_023264915.1 Microthrixaceae bacterium
GAGATCCCAGATCAAGCCCCTTGTTGCGGCCACCGGCGATCAGCACGACCGAGTCGAAGCCCCGCAACGCTGCGCAGGTCGCGTGCGGTGCTGTCGCCTTGGAATCGTCGAACCAACGGATCCCGCTTGCTTCGGCTACGAGCTGCACGCGATGTGCGAGCCCTTCGAAGGTGCCGAGCACCGAGCGAACCGGCTCGATCGACACCCCAGCGGAGAACGCCGTGGCGGCCGCGGCAAGGGAGTTGGAGACGTCGTGGGGCAGCTGGCGGACGAGCTCGTCGAGTCGAAGAAGATCGACGCCTCCGGGTGCACTCAGCCAGCCGTGCCGCACACCGAAGTCGGCCTTCTCCGAGACGCCGAAGGTGACCGTCCGGTCGCCGGGTGGCACGTTTCGCATCACGACCGGGTCATCTGCATTGGCGACGCGCGTGCCACCGGGAGGCAGATCAGCCCAGATGCGCGCCTTGGCTTGCTCGTAGGCAGCAAGGGAGCGGTGGGCGTCGAGGTGATCCTCTGCGAAGTTCAACCATGTGGCCACCTCTGGCTCGAACCGCTGCGTGTGACCGAGCCTGAACGAGGATGCCTCCACGACGAAGATGTCGACGCCAGCATCCTCGATCGCTTCCACGAGGGGAACCTCGGTGTTGCCTGCGCTCCGGCAGCTGCGCCCACCGGCCTGGATCATCTCGGTGACCATCGTGGTAACCGTCGTCTTGCCGTTGGTGCCGGTGATGGCAACGATCGGCCTGGTGTCCCACATGCGGGCCAGATCGAGCTCGCTCAACACACCGACACCGGCCCTCGCAGCAGCCGTGAAGACGCTGTGGGCCTCGGGTACCCCCGGGCTCGGGAGGACAGCAGTCGAGCTGCCGACAAGGCGACCGAGCATCTCCGGGGACGGGGCTTCTACCAGCTCCACACCCAGAGATTCTGCTCTGGCGAGCTTCGCCGGCGAGGGATGGTCCTCGACCACG
>JAHFUU010000526.1:984-2817 GCA_023264915.1 Microthrixaceae bacterium
TCCGGTGACACCGAGGCCGACGACCAGGCACCGCTCGAGGGAGGTCACGCCACACCTCGGCCAGAGTCAGGGACGGTCGACGGCACCGGAGCCGATGAAGTCGTAGTAGTAGATGCCGAGTGCCAGAGCCACCATCAACCCAGCGAGGATCCAGAACCGGATGATGACCCTCGTCTCGGGCCAGTCCTTGAGCTCGAAGTGATGATGGATCGGCGCCATGCGGAACGGCCGGCGCCCGTTGAACATCCTGAAGCTCGCCACCTGGATGATGACCGACATGGTCTCGGCCACGAACAGCCCGCCGATGATGATCAGCAGCAGGTCGCAGTTCAGTGTCAGCGCCAGGCAGGCCAGTGCCGCGCCTATGGCCAACGCGCCGGTGTCACCCATGAATATCTGGGCGGGTGCCGCGTTCCACCACAGGAAGCCGGTGCAGGCACCGAGCATGCAAGCAGCCACCACGGTGAGGTCGAGCGCGTGAGGTGTCTGGTACAGCTCGGGGTGCCGGAACGCCCAGAACCCGATCACCACGAAGGCCATGAAGCACAAGATGGCTGATCCACCGGCCAGGCCATCCATCCCGTCTGTCAGGTTCACCGCGTTCGTGGAGGAGTAGATCAGCAGCACGGCGAACGCTACCCAGCCGACCTTCCCGAGCTCGATGCCGGGCACATCCCACCGGGTGAACGACAAGGTCGTGTGCTGGAGGGTCAGCTGCACGACAAGCGCAGGGAAACCGACTGCTATCACGAGCAGGCCCACGGTCTTGGCTCTCTTGGACAGGCCGGTGTTGCGCTCGCTGCGGACCTTGATCCAGTCGTCCAGGAAGCCCACCACGCCCGCCCACAGGATCGCTGCCATCGTGAGCAGGCCCGTGTAGGTGAACACGCCTGGCTGGTCGTTCGGCCTCACCGAACGCGAGGCCAGGTTGACGAGGAAGTCGCTGAGAACGTACGCGACAACCGCCGCGGTGACGATGGCCACCCCGCCCATCGTCGGCGTGCCGGCCTTCTCCTGCTGGGCCTCGCTCAAGTCCTCGTGTATGGGCTGTCCGAGCCTTCTCGCGACCAGCACCTGGATCAGAACCCTGGTTCCGACGAGCGAGATGCCAAGAGCGAGCGCCGAGGCGATCAGGAGGCGGATCACAGGCCCGCCTCCGGTCCGGCCAGCAGCTCGAGCGCAACGGCACGGTCATCGAAGGGGACCACCGAGTCGCCGATCGTCTGGGTGGTCTCGTGTCCCTTTCCGGCGATCACCACGATGTCGCCGGCGCCAGCACCCTCTAGCGCGGCCGCAATGCCAGCTCGGCGATCGGGATCGACCACAAGGTTGGAGGCACGCCTCTCGTGCGCGCTGTCAAAGCCTTGCTTCACGTCAGCGATGATGTCTCCTGTCGGCTCCCCCCGCGAGTTGTCCGCCGTCAGGACTACTCGATCTGCAAGGCGCGCCGCCACCTCACCCATCGGTGCTCGCTTGGATCGATCGCGGTCACCGCCACATCCGAAGACGACATGGACGTGCCTGCCCGAGCCGACGACCTCAGATGCGGTGCGGAGAACCTGCTCGAGACCGTCAGGGGTGTGCGCGAAGTCGACCACGACCGAGAAGGGCTGGCCGGCGTCGATCGGCTCGAAGCGACCCGGGATCGAGACCGGAGCTGAGAGGCCGGCGGCAACGGCCTCGTCAGGGAGCCCCAGATTGCGAGCCATCTCCGCGACAGCCAGCGCGTTGGAGACGTTGAACCGCCCACCGAGGGGAAGCTCGACCTTGCGGCCCCGCCAGACGAACCGGCTCGACGACACTCCGACCTCGAGGTCGCTCACCTGGTCAAGG
>JAHFUU010000527.1 GCA_023264915.1 Microthrixaceae bacterium
GCCGAAGCAGTCAAGTATGGGTTGAACCCGCCGAATCCCCAACCCCTGTCGGGTGCGATATATGGCGGTGTTCCGGGAGGCCCGACGCCTGAAGCCGGTGCGTTCATTCGAGACGTCATGTTCGACATGCTCGACGGGATGCAAGACGTCCCCGGACCGCAAGACCCCAGCTGAGCCAGTGGCGGACGTGACCTCTCGCCGTACCCCCCAGCAGCAAAGGTCTCGCGCCAAGGTCGACGCGATCTTGAACGCGGCGGATCAGATCGTCGACGCGCGCGGTGTCGAGGCCCTCACGACGACGCTCGTCGCCGAGCGCGCAGGCATGGCTGTGGGGACCCTCTACCAGTACTTCGCGAGCATCGACTCCATCGTCGACGCCCTCGTGGCCAGGCATGCTGCGGCGTTCGCGGACGAGCTCAAAGCGGCGCTGGCACAGGGCCACTTCACGCGAAAGCGAGACGTCGCCAACGCCTCCCTCGACGCGATCATCTCCTACTACCGGACACACCCCTCCTTTCGGGCCGTCTGGCGTGGAGCCCCGAGTGCCACCAACGCGGGCTTCGGTGAGGCGGGGGACATCCTCATCGATCTGATCATCGACACCTTGGTCTCCGAAGGCCTCGCTACGCGCGACAACCCGGACTTCGTGCTCGACGTCGAGATCCAGTGGTCCATCGCGCAGGGCCTCATCGGGCTGGCGTTCCGGCGCGACCCGCGCGGCGACCTGGCGGTGCTCGCTCATCTCCGCAGGCTCTTCGAGCTCGACGTCGAGACCGTGCCCGCTGCCGGTCCCGCGGCAAGGGAGGTCAGCGCCGCCGGGTGACCCGCCCGGAGAGCTCAACGAAGTTATCCTTGCCATCAGCCGGGACTCTCGAATCCGAGCTAACAGGGAGAGCGGGATGCATCAAGACCTTCGCCTGACAAAGAGCCACCGCATGCGCTCTCTCCTGGCGGCAGCCCTGGTCGCATCTGTCGCCATGTCCCTGGCATCGTGTTCGAACCCTGAGCAGGCCGAGTCACCGGGTACCAGCGGCGGGGATCCCAAGATCGGTGGGTCGATCGTTTTCGGGGTCAACGACGAGTCCACTGGTTGGATGCCGGCGACTGACCGGTGGGGGCCCGGTCCGATCAACATGGCAAGGTCGATGCTCGATCCCCTGGTGGTCATCGGTGACGACGGGCAGCTGCACCCCTGGCTCGCCGAGTCCTTCACCCCACAGGACGGAAACAAGACCTGGCTGATCGCAATCCGCAAGGGAATCACCTTCACCAACGGTGAGCCGGTCGATGGCCATGCGGTGGTCTACAACCTGCAGACCTACAAGAGCTCGGCCCTCACAGTCTTCGCCTACAAGCCGGTGATCAACATCGAAAAGGCCGACGACTACACCGTGAAGGTCACCCTCGACCAGCCCTGGGGCAACTTCCCCACCCTCTTCACGGGCCAGGCCGGGTTCATGGTCGCACCCGAGCAGCTTCGCAACAAGGACAACTCCAAGCCGATCGGATCAGGACCGTTCGTCTTCCAGAGCTGGAAGCGCGACAGCGAGCTGGTCGTGGTCAAGAACAAGAGCTACTGGCGCAAGGACGCCCAAGGGCGCCAGCTCCCTTACCTCGACCAGGTGAAGTTCAAGCCGACCCCCGACGAGACGAGCCGGACCGCAGCCCTGGCGGCCGGCGACATCGACATGATGCACTCCGACTCGGCCAGGGGCGTCAGCAGGCTCATAAGAGGCCAGGTGCCCGAGCACCAGAAGGTCCTGATCGACGAGAGCCAGGGTGACGAGATGAACGTCATCTTCAACACCCAGACCGGTCCGACCAAGGACGAGGGGCTGCGAAAGGCGCTCCAGTACGCAACAGACACCTCCGCAGTCGCTGCCCAGTATGACCAGGCATATGAGCCCGCGGACGGCCCGTTCACCCAGAAGAGCCAGTGGTGGGCGGCGTCAGGTCAGCAACCCACATCCGACTTGGACAAGGCGCGCCAGCTCGTCGGGGACTACCAGCGCGACAACCCCGGACCGGTGAAGCTCACCCTGACGACGATCGCCAACCCCGACGGTCTCGAGACCGCGCAACTCCTGCAAAGCCAGTGGTCAGCGGCCGGAATCCAGGTCGACATCAACTCCCAAGAGGTCACCAAGTTCTCGGGCACCCTTGTGGGGGGCGACTTCCAGGCACTCGTGTTCGCCTACTGGAACGGCGAGGACCCGGACATCAACTACACGTTCTGGTCCGGGGCCAACATCGGTGCCGAGGGCAGCATCGGCCTCAACTTCCCGCGCTGGACCAACCCCGAGGTCGACGCGGCCCTCAACGCCGGGCGAGCCGAGATCGATCCTGCCAAGCGCAAGGAGGCGTACGCGACCGTGTGGAAGCAGTGGGCCGAGCACGCACCTTTCATCTGGCTCTACCACAACAAGTGGGCCATCGTGCACCGTGACAACGTCTACGGCATCGACGACGTCAACCTCCCTGACGGAAAGGGCAAGGCCCAGCCGATCACCTGGGGAACTGTCAACCTGTCGAACACCTGGGTCCACCGGTCCTGACCGCGACACGTCGTGACCAGCGGGCACGGCAGCGGTGAGCGGTGCGGGTTTCGGCGGCGGTCCGACAACCCGGCTGTGCGCGCGAGCCGGGAAGAGGACGCCGCCTCGCCAATGACGAATCGATGCTCCGCACGGTCGCGCCGCCGCCGCGGCGATGCCGCGCCCTGGTCCCGGACGCTCAGCACTGAGTCCCGGTAGCCTGTTCTTGCGGGATGCAGGCGTGGCAAGCGAAACCCAGAGTCGAGGGAGATCATGACTTGGC
>JAHFUU010000077.1 GCA_023264915.1 Microthrixaceae bacterium
GAATGGATCTCGGTACAGGCTGGCGGCCAGAACGCAGGCCCCACCTACTTCGAGGTCTGCGTCGGTCCGAGCGAGAAGTCAGTCGACGACTGCGAGAACGCAAGCGACGGGCCCGACAGCTCACACTCCAGGTCCGGACCCAGCTGAGCTGAATGCGCGAGCCACACGAGAACCTGTTCACCGCAATGGGCACTTGGTGCCACGTCCTTGCGATCAACGGTTCAGACGGCATGCTGGACGATGCCGCCGCAGAGGTGGCACGACTCGAATCGCTCTGGACGCGCTTCGACGAAGCCAGCGAGATCAGCGAGCTCAACGCGCGAGCGGGCGAGCCGGTCCGCGTCAGCGACGAGACCATACTGCTCCTCCAAAGAGCAGCTCTCGCACATGAGACCACGGCGGGGTGGTTCGATCCTTTCATGGCCGGCGAGCTCGTCGCCTTGGGATACGACCGTGACTTCGCGGAGCTCCCGACCGTCAGTGGCGCGGCAAGTCGGTGCCCGCGTCGGCGCCAGCGCGGCTCACGGGCCCCTCTCAGGGTCGACCCGTCCCAGGGCACGGCGGCGCTGGAACCGGGCGCGTCATTCGATCCCGGCGGCATCGGAAAAGGTCTGGCGGCCGACCTCGTCAGTTCGAGGATCGTCGAGATGGGCGCCTGCGGCGCGCTCGTGAACCTCGGGGGCGACCTTCGCTGCCGCAGCCAACAAGCCCGGGAATGGCAGATCGACATCGACAACGCGCTCGACCCGGAGGCACCACCGGTCGCCAGAGTCCGACTCCACGAGGGCGGCCTTTGCACGTCCTCACCGCATCGACGCCGTTGGGCCCGTCCCGGCGGCGGTGAGGCACACCACCTGCTCGACCCTTCCACCGGTGAACCCGTGGCGAACGGCCCGGCGTCGGTCACGGTGATCGCGCCGGCGGCCTGGACCGCCGAAGCACTCTCGAAAGCCCTCTACGCGGCCGGGCCCGATACCGGCCAGCGGCTCCTGCGGCGCCACAACGCCGGCGCCGTGGTGGTGGACGACGGGGGAAGCGTGCAGCGAATGTGACCGCGGGATCAGGGCACCGTGGGCCCTGGCACCTGGATCCGGGCGGGCGGCCCGCCGCCTGCCGCTCATGGTTTGCACGGGCAAGCCCGAGGCTGCGCCTCAGAGACCCCAAGGCGCTGCTCATCACCTGCTGAGACACATGTCCCAAAACAATTCTTGATGGAACTGGTCAGGAATTGCTACAACTGAGGGAATTCCTGAGCGATTTGGTCGGTTTTCGAGATTCGATCCGGCCACAAGGGACCAGGCCCTCAGTTGCTCCGCCAGCAGATGCCCCGGTGGCAGATGCCGGCGGGGAGGCTGGACGGCCGCCACAACCACCGACCAGGGGACCACGATGCTGCAGCGTGAGATCGACCCGGATGCGCTCACCGACATCGCGAAGTTCGAGGAGCAGCTCGCGCGCTACCTCGACGGGGACCTGGCCGAGGACGTGTTCCGTGTCTTCCGCCTGACCAACGGCGTGTACGGCCAGCGCCAGGGCGGCCAGATCCAGATGCTCCGAGTGAAGGTTCCCTACGGCAAGCTCGATCCTGACCAGCTCGACATGCTGGCCCACATCGGCGAGGCCTACTCGAGGGGCTGGGGCCACATCACGACCCGGCAGAACATCCAGTTCCACTTCGTGGATCTCGTGAGGGTGCCCGACGCGATGCGCGACCTCGCTTCGGTGGGTCTCACCACACGCGAGGCGTGCGGTGACACGGTCCGCAACATCCAGGGCTGTCACCTCGCAGGCGCATGCCCGTTCGAGGTCCTCGACATCACACCATGGGCCGAGGCCACCTTCCGCCACCTGCTGCACCACCCCTTCAGCCAGCGCCTCCCCCGCAAGTTCAAGATCAACTTCTCTGGATGCGACACCGACTGCGGGCAGGCAATGTTCAACGACGTAGGCGTCGTGGCGACGAGCCGCGCCACACCTGAGGGAACGGTCGAGCACGGCTTCCGCGTGTACATCGCCGGTGGCCTGGGGGCCAACCCGCGGCCGGCTCTGGCCCTCGAGGACTTCACCACCCGCGACGAGCTGTTGCCGACGATCGAATCGGTGCTGCGCGTCTTCGAGCAGACCGGCAACCGCAAGAACAAGCTGCGCGCGAGGCTCAAGTGGGTCATCGACAACCTCGGCTTCGACGAGGTGCGTGACCGCGTCCTGGCCACACGCAAGTTCCTGCTGGCTTCCTCCTCGTGGCCCGGGGGGATCCCCGACGAAGTCGCCAAGCACGGCGACGAGCCCGCCGGCGCGCACGAGGCCATCGAGGCGACACCGATGGGCCAGGGCACCCCTGTGGCGCTTCGCGGCACCAAGCCCTACGAGCGCTGGGAGAGCGCCAACGTGGTGCGCGGCGCGGCCAAGGGCACCGTCTCGGCCTACGCGCACGCTCGCCTCGGCGACCTGACCTCGGCCCAGTTCAGGGCACTGGCTTCGATCCAGCGAGAGCTGGCGCTCGAGGTGCGCGTCACCAACCGCCAGAACCTCGCGTTCCGCGGTCTGGCCGAAGCACAGCTCCCCACCCTTTTCGCACGCCTCGTGGCCATCGGGATGGCCGAACCCGGCGCCGAGCTGGCCCGCGACGTGGTCGCGTGCCCAGGCGCTGACACGTGCAACCTGGCCGTGACCCAATCCCGCGGCCTGGCAGACGCCATAGGGGATGCCCTCGAAGAAGCCGGGCTGGCCGAGGTCGGCGGCGTGCGCACGAACATCTCGGGCTGCACCAACTCCTGCGGTCAGCACCATGTGTCAGACATCGGTTTCATGGGTGCCGAACGCCGCGCTCATGGCACGCCGGCACCGGGCTACCAGATGCTGCTGGGTGGGTATGTCGGCCAGACCCAGGTTCACTTCGGCGAACGCGCGCTGCGCCTTCCAGCCAAGAATGCACCCCGCGCCGCCGTGCACGTGATCGGTCGCTTCGCAAGCGAGCGCGAGGCCGGTGAGTCCTTCCGCAGCTGGCTCGACCGCTCAGGCGGGGCCGCTGCGCTCGGGCGCGAGATGGGTCATCTCGACGAGTTCCCCACACCTGAGGCAGGACCCGAGTACTACGTCGACTACGGCGAGACAGGCCCCTACGTGGCCGAGATCGGCGACTCCGAGTGCGCGACATGACGAGCACACCCACGAGTGGCCGCACAGCGGACCAGGGCACAGGGCCCAACACGGAACCCAACAAACGACCCATCACAAGACCCAAGGCGCAGGCCTCTGGTCGATCCGAAGCAGACACAGGCCAAGCCAATCCGACACCGAAGCACCGGACACGAACCGGCCTGCGGGACAGCGGTGCACTGCCAGATCAACGACGTCCAGGCCCGGAAGACAGAGCCATGAACACCCAAGACACAGCCATCCGCGAGACAGCCATCCGCGAGACCCGTCGTGGCCCGAAGACACCCGAGGACTTCTCTGATGCAGAGCTGGCTGAGCTGTCAGTCGAGTTCGAACGGCTGCCGGCATCCAAGATCGTCCAGTGGGCCGTGGACAACTTCGCGCCGCACCTGTCGATGACGGCATCGTTCACCGATGCCGTGCTCATCGATCTGGCAGTCAGCGTGTACCCCGAGATCGAGGTCGTCTTCATCGACACCGGCTACCACTTCCCCGAGACGCTCGAGACGGTCGAGGAGGTCCGGCGGCACTACGGGCTCAACCTCAAGATGATGACCGTCCCTCCCCACGATCAGGAGCTGTGGAAGGTAGACCCGGTCAACTGCTGCTCGGCGGTGAAGGTGGGCCAGCTCGACCGGGCTCTGCTCGGCAAGTCCGCGTGGATGAGCGGTCTCCGGCGATCCGAGGCTGACACACGGGTGAAGGCACCGCTGATCGCCCGCGACCTGCGCGGCCTCATCAAGGTCAACCCCATCGCCACGTGGACAGACCTCGACGTCCAGGGCTACATCGACGACCACGACGTCCCGGTGAACCCACTGATCCTGCGCGGCTACACCTCCATCGGCTGCCTGCCGTGCACGACCCTGCCCATCGATCCCAACGATCCCCGGTCGGGGCGGTGGGCCGGCAGCGACAAGACCGAGTGCGGCTTGCACGAGATGTGAGTCCCGGATCCCTCGAGTGATCGGCTCCTCACGCCGCAGGTCATTGCACACCATGTGACATCTTCCGCTTGACGGCGTCGAGCGCGGTCGGTGAGCATTGCGGCCGTGCGGACACCGACCAGCCGCGAACCCGGGCACATCGCATCGGGACCGCCAGGTCGCCCGTGGCCGTGCTCGGGCAGCGAAGGCACCAGAGCTTCCCGCCACCGGCCTCGCCGGGCGCAGCTGCACCTGGAGCCAGGTGCCCGCACCAGAACCTCCAGAGACGAAAGAAGGCACGATGGGATCCCTCGAGTACTCCCCCACCACGGGTGTGGTCGTGACCGGCGGCGGATCGGGCATCGGTCGCGCCTGTTGCATGGCACTGGCCGAAGCAGGGCGACCGGTGGCCGCTTGGGACCTGAACGCTGCCGGTGCCAAGGAGACTGCCGAGCTCATCTGTGACCGGTACGGCGTGCCGGCGGTGGCTCTGGAGGTCGACGTCCGCGACGCGTCGAGCTTCCCTGAGGCCGTCGCCAGCTCGAAGGGCTCGCTCGGGTCTGTCGGCGGGCTGGTGCACGCTGCGGGTGTCGCAGGGCCGATGCCGGTCGACTGGATCGACGAGGAGACCTGGGACGCTGTTCTCGACGTCAACCTGCGCGCGCAGGTGATGCTGGTGCGGGCCCTCATCGACGAGCTGCGTGCCGCCAAGCCCGGCTCTGCGATCGTGGGGATCTCCTCGGTCGAAGGGCTGACGGGCAATGCGATGCTGCCCGCCTACTGCTCGTCCAAAGCCGGCCTCTTGGGGCTCACCCGATCATTGGCCCACCGACTGGCCGGTGAGCAGATCCGGGTCAACGCTGTGTGCCCGGGAGCGGTCGACACGCCCATGCTGGCACCCGCGCTCGCCAACGAAGGGATGGTCGAGATGATCGTCGGGTCTGTGCCGTGGGGCCGCGTGGCTGACCCGTCTGAGATCGCGCGGGTCGTGCGTTTCCTGCTGAGCGACGACGCGTCCTACGTCACCGGTGAGCACATCGTCGTAGACGGCGGCATGACCTCGACGACTTGAGATTGCACTCCCCCGACCCGCCCTCCCATCCACCGGCGTGGCGCACGATTCTCGCCGGGCTGGCCAGGATCACGCGCCAGAACGTCCTGCCCGCTGCTCGATCGAGCGCTTTCTCGCTCGCAGCTGTCCTCCTCACGGCTGCTGCGGCCGCACTCGCTCCGGCTTGCACCTCGCAACCGCCGGGCCATGACAACCCCGTGTCGACATCTGGCTCTGGCGGCACGACCGTCCCCTCCAACCCCGGATCGGATGGGTCGCCAGGGTCCTCGGCATCGGCCACTCAAGTCTCGCCTTCCTCGTCGGCGCAGCAAGGCCCCACTCTGGTCACTCCCTACTTCATCCGTGACGGCAAGGTCGCCACAGGTTCACCGCGGCCGGCCACCGGCGACGCGTACGTCGACGCGATCAACTTCCTGGCGGCCGGACCGGACGACATCGAGAAGGCCTCGGGGCTGATCACGGCCGTTGCATCCAACGCCAAGGCCTACAGGCTGACCGTCACCGACGGGACGGCCACAGTCGACCTCTCCCGCACGTTCGAGACCCGCGACACCCAGCCCCAGGTGGCCCAGGTGGTGTTCACGCTCACCCAGTTCCCAGGCGTGGACAAGGTCAAGTTCTTGATCGAGGGGACCGACAACGGCGCAACCGGCGTTCCTCCGGTCGGCCGTGACCAACTCACCAAGTACACCCCTGACGTGCTGCTGGAGTCGCCCTGGCCCGGCACGCGCTCTGGCGCCTCCGTCAGGGTCAGCGGCAACATCAACCCCGGCTTCAGCTCCTTTGACTATCGCATCGACGGTGCCGCCGGACAGCAGGTGGCCAGCGGCACCGTCAACGTCAGGTTCGGGCAGGGTCGCAGACGGTTCGACCAGAGCATCGACGTGCCTGGGGGCATCACGGGCCCCGCGCGCTTCACGGTCCTGGCGCCCACCGGAAGCACGATGACGAGCTTCGCTGTGTCGCTCACCCTGACAGGCTGACCGGCACGACGCTGTGGCCCGGTGGCGAACCACATGAGCCGCCCTGCGCGGGTCGTCGGCGACCCGACCGGAGCTGCCTCGCTCGAGCCCGCACCTCCCGGAGCGCCACGCAATGGCGCCCTCAGACGAGGTTGTCGACGAACCGTTCGAGCTGGCGAAGGTTGCGGCACTCGAAGACGCCGTCACAATGAACGCCGTACTCGGTGACGATCGAATCGCCTGTGTCCCAGTAGGACCGGGGTTCGGGGTTCAACCAGAACACATGGCGGGCACGATGGCGCATCTCCTTCACGACCCATGACTGGGACGAGTGGTAGTTGTTGCGGGCGTCGCCCAGCAACAGGACCGTGGTCTTGGGTCCGATGTCCTTGCCCCACTTGGAGAAGAACACCTCGAGCGCGTGCCCGTAGTCGGAGTGCCCGTCGACCCAGACGACATCCGCTTCGGTGTTGACACGGTGCACCGCCTCACCGATGTCATCGACGTTGTCGAAGTAGCCGGTCACCTCGTCGACCCCGTCTATGAACACGAACGAGCGGACCTTCGAGAACTGGTTCGAGATCGCGTACACGAGGTGCAGCGTGAAGCGGGCGAAGGCCGCAACCGATCCCGAGATGTCAGCGACCACGAAGATCTCCGGCTTCGCGGGTCGCGGGTACTTGAACTTGGGCTCAGCCGGCACTCCCCCATATGAGAGCGAATGCCGCATGGTGCTGCGGAAGTCGAGCGGGCCCTTCCGACCATGCCGGCGCTTGCGCGCCAAGCGGACAGCGAGCTTGCGGGTGAGCGGGTAGATGGCCTTCCGCAAGCCGGCCATCTCTTCTCGCGACGCGTGCATGAAGTCGACGTCTTCAGGCAGGGGCTTGCGCAACGTCTTGGCCATCGCCTCGACACCCCGGTCCATGACCAGCCGGCGACGGATCTCGGCCTCGATCTCCTTCTTGAGCTCTTCGATCCGCAACTCGTACTCGTCGCGCTCGAGGCGCTCCTCGAGTGCAGAAAGGGGCGCCGGGGAGTCGTGCTTGGCTTGTTCGATCAGACGCTCGAGCACACCGTCCAGATCCAGGTTACGCAGCGTCCGGTAGAGGTAGTACGTGCCACCCACGGGACGGCCCGGCTCCATGCCCGCGTACCGCTTCACCGCCTGGCGTGCCAGGGCGCGCAGCATCGCGTCGTCACCGTCCATGAGCGCCCTGTAGAGCATCTCGGCCAACTCCTCAGGGCTGAGCTGGTCACCGCCGCCACCCCGCATGCCCTGGCCCTGCTGGCCCGCCAGCCCCGAGAGGGCTTCCATGTCCTCGTTGCTGAGCTCGCCCAGCTCGTCCTGGTCGCCTATGGCGAACTGCTTGCCCCGGAGCGAGAAGTAGACCTCGAAGACGGTCTCGAAAGCCCGCCAGTGGGCATTTGACTTCACCAGGGTCGCCGCGAGCGCGTACTTGAACGCCTCGCGGTCCTCGAGCGGGATGTGCTTGACCGCCTGCATCGCGTCGAGGTTCTCGGTGAGGCTCACGGGCAGGCCCGCGTCGCGCAGCTCGACGATGAAGCCCTCGAGCAGCTCGAGGATCGGTCTGCCTGTGGTCGCCTCGGCGGTACCGGTCACGCCGGATCCCGTCACGGGGCGACGGCCTTGAAGCCGGACTGTTCCTTTGACAGCTCTCGCACGGCCTTTGCGATGTCGCTCTGGTACTTGAGAAGGATGTTGATCGTCTCGGTCGCGGTGCTCTCGTCGACGGACTCGACGCCGAGGATCATCAGCGTGCGTGCCCAGTCAAGGGTCTCTGACACCGACGGGCTCTTCTTCAGCTCGATCTGGCGTATAGACCGCACGATACGAGCTACCTGATCGGCCAGCGCGTCGGTGATGTCGGGAACCTTGGTGAGGACGATCTCCTTCTCGCGATCGAGATCGGGGTAGTCGATGTGCAAGAACAGGCAGCGCCGCTTGAGTGCTTCGGACAGCTCCCTGGTGTTGTTCGAGGTCAAGAAGACCAGGGGGATCTGGGTCGCGGTCAGCGTGCCCAGCTCGGGGATGGAGACCTGGTAGTCCGACAGCACCTCGAGCAGCAGTGCCTCGGTCTCGACCTCGACCCGATCCACCTCGTCGATCAGCAGCACCACGGGGTCATCGGCACGGATCGCCTCGAGCAGGGGACGTGTCAGCAGGAACTCATCTGAGAAGATGTCTGTGGAGATGTCGTCCCACGCCAGCTTGCCGCCACCAGGGTCGGTTGAGCCTGTGTTGCGTTCGGTCTGGATGCGCAGAAGCTGCTTCTTGTAGTTCCACTCATAGATCGCCTTGGCCTCGTCGAGGCCCTCATAGCACTGCAAGCGGATGAGCCGCGCGCCG
>JAHFUU010000528.1 GCA_023264915.1 Microthrixaceae bacterium
GACGTGGACGGCGTGACCGGCGTCGAGGAGGACGACACTGGCAGCACCCCGGACACGCGTGACCCGTGGCGCGACGGCCGCCGCTGTCGAGCGGTTGCCGAGCACCACGAGCAGCGGGTCGACCAGCTGGGTCAGCTCGGTGTCGGTGACAGGGAGCTCATGGGCGAGGTCAGCCAGCACCGTGGTGTCACGGGTGAGCGAGGTGATCCTCTCGATCGCCGGTCTGCGCGAGCACCCCCGGTCTTCCCCGCGCCTGACGAGTGGTCCCAGCAGTTGGGTGTCGATCCCTCCGATGCCGGCGGTGGCCTGGCGACCGTCGACGCTCGGCGGCACAGCCCCGCACCGCTCTGGAGGACGAGACCACCAGGCGGCACCGTCATGGGTGAGGATCGGTGGTTCGATCAGGGCCAGGCCTCGAACCCGCTCCGGGTGGGCCAGCGCGAACCGGGTGGCCACCAGGGATCCGAAGGAGTGACCGACAAGGACGAACGGACCGAGCTCCGCTGTGAGCAAGTCGAGGTCCTCTGCATGGGTGACCGATGAGTAGCCCGATCGGGGGCGGTCACTCAGCCCATGTCCCCGAAGGTCATAGGTGAACACCACCCGGCCGCGCGCGAGTGCGGGCCCACAGGTGAAGTACCAGGATGCACAGCTGGCAGTGAGGAGCCCATGCACCATCACCACCGGCAGGCGCGGCGACGGGCCCCCGGCGTGGTCGGGTCCGCCCCGCGAGCGACCGAGCTGTTGCACATGGAACCGCACCCCGCGGTGGGTCACGTAGGCCACGAGCGCCTAGTCCCCGCTCGTGGCCGTGTCGGCGTGCCCGCTCGTGGCCGCGTGGGAGTGCCCGCTCGTGGCCGTGTCGGCGTGCCCGCCAGCACCGCCGGCATCGCTTCCGCTGGTGCCTGGAGCGCCGGTGCCTGGACCGCTGGTGCCTGCCTCCAGACAGGACACGATGTGACCGACCAGCTCGCCGACGGTCATGTCGATGATCTCATCGAGCTCCTTCCCCGCGATCCATGCGACAAAGTCCACACGGTCCCCGTAGGTGTCATGCAGCTTCTCGGCCAGCGCGACGAACTCGATCGATTCGAGCTCGAGGTCGTCGTTGAAGGCAGTCCCCATGTCGATCTCGACATCGAGCATGTAGTCCTCGCCGACGACCTCGGCGATCATCGAAGACACGGTGGCCAACACGACCTCTCGGTCTGCCGGCCCAACGGTGTCAGTGCCTGCTTCGGGGCCACTCGGGTCAAGGACAAGTCCAGGCGACAACGTAGGCTCCTTCCTCGATCTCCAGGATCGTCGTGTCGAACCAGCGATCACCCACTCGGCAGCGGCTGCCGTCGATCGCTGAGATCTCGAACTGCTTTGGCCGGCCCCCCAGCCCTGTCCCCACGGCCTTGGCTGCGGCCTCCTTCACACACCAGGCCCGGGTCAGCTCGCGGTCTCGTTGAGGGCCCCCCGGCGCGCCGATGAGCTCGAGCTCTCCCGCCGTCAGGACCATCGACTCGAACCGGCGGGACCTCGGCTCGATCGGCTCGATGTCGATGCCGACGCCGGCATCAGCTGTCGAACCGGCTTCACCGAGCACGGCTGCTGCCAACCCGTCAGTGTGAGCCAGGGACACGACGAGGTCCTCGGCCCCCGGAGGGACTGCCAGCAGCACGGGTCGACCGTCAGCGTCGTTGGCCACCTCGATCTCGATCGGGTAGACGTCACGGGTGCCGAGGATGCGGCTACGCACGGCGTCCTTGACCGCCACCCGACCCAGCAACCACTCGCGTTGATCCTTCGGTGTGCGTGATTCGTAGTCAGCTCGTTCTGATGCCCGCGTGTACCGGCGCATCATCAGCTCTCGTGAAGCGGACGAGCGCCAGCGCTCACGGACCAGGTACCAGCCACCGGCCTGGGGTTCGGTGACCACCTCGCGCTCAGGATGCAGCAGCATCGGGAACACGACCTCGTCGCTGTCAAAGCGCTTGTCGTCCCAGCTGTCGATCTGGCACCACACCGTGCCGCCGTGGGTGAGCTCGGCGTCGGCTCGGGCATAGGAGTCAGCGATGGTCTCGAAGCGAACGGTACAGCCGACCCTCTCGCCAGCGCCCGGAGCGGGACCGAAGAACGAGACACGCTTGACCGCCATGGGCAGGGCCACCCGGTCATGTGTGGTGTTGTAGGAGATCCAGAAGCCGATCGCCTGGCCGGCGTTGTCGAGCAGCCCACCCAGAACCGCTGGCACCTCGATGACGGCCCGCAACCCGTCGTCAGCCATCGCCTCGATGTCGACTATCCCCTGGAGCTCGGGACCGTGGAAGGCCCAGCGGTCGTCATATATCTGCCTTGCTGTCAGGTCGGGCATCCGCTCGTTGACGAGCGGGCGTCGGTCGAGCGCCGGGGGTGTCGGGTAGGCATCGGCGAGCACGACCGTTCCGCGGGCGAACCCGTCGATGCTCACCCGCACCTCGTCGAGGCCCGTGCGCTTGGCAGTGATCGTCAAGCGGTTGGGCGGGGCCGCGGCGATCCACCTGAGAGCCCGAACATCGCGGAGGCCGACGACGACCTTGCCGGGCACCAGGTGGCAGGCCTCTCTGGCCAACAGCTCGAGGGTCGTGGTGAGCGGCACGACCGGGAAGGAGTCAGCCGGGTCCGGCCAGCCGTCGGGCTGGCGGAAGAAGCTGTGATGCATCACCCATGGCCACTGGTCGACCGAGATGAGAAGCGACCTCTCCGAGCTGGGCGATTCCGGCGTGCCTGGCAGCTGGGAACCCTCCACAGGCGCGCCCGCGCTCGGCAGGTTCGTCGCC
>JAHFUU010000078.1 GCA_023264915.1 Microthrixaceae bacterium
CACGGGCTCGCCGCCGAGGTCCGCCATCTCGAGGACCGTCTCGATGAGATGAACGATCGCCTCGAGGTGTGGGTGCTTCGAGCCGCGGCGGACAACCTGGACCCGTCACCTCTGCGTGGGTTGCTCCACCTGTCTCACGCGGCTGAGGACATCGGAGACGCCGCGTCGCAGATGGTGTGGTTGATCGACCAGGGAGAGGAGCTCCATCCCATCCTGGCAATAGCGCTGGGCGAGTCCGACGAGGTCGTAGTGAAGATGCCGGTCGCGCAAGGCTCTCGAGCCGATGGGGCGTCACTTCGTGAGCTGCGCCTGGGTGTCGAGCCAGGCTTCACGGTGCTGGCTGTCGAGCGCGATGGCCGGTATCTGTACCGGCCCCGCGGTGGCGTCGTGCTCGAGGCCGGAGACCAGATCATCGCAAGTGGCCCGGACGAGGGTCGTGAGTACCTTGGGGGGCTGCTGGGCTGGCGCGTGCGCGAGGACGATGACACTGGCCGTGTCGATCTCGAGCCTCTGGGAGCGAAGGTGAAGCTCCGGGAATGGGACGTCTCGCGCCTTTGATCGCTCCCGGGGTCAGGCTCAACATCTTGGGACGGGCTGGGTGCGGGCGATCCAGCCGGTTCTGGTCCAGGTAGCGTTGGTTCGATGCGCCAACCCGAGTCCCTGTGCCTGCTGGCCGTGCACGCCCACCCTGACGACGAGGCGTCCAAGGGCGCCGGAACCGTCGCCAAGTACCACGAAGCGGGGGTGAGGACCGTTCTGGTCACCTGCACCGGCGGCGAGGAGGGCGACATCTTGAACCTGGCGATGGACCGCCCTGAGGTCCGTGAGCGCCTGGTGGAGGTTCGGGGCGAGGAGCTTGCCAACGCCGCGAAGGTGATCGGGTACGACGAGGTCGTCATGCTCGGTTACCGCGACTCGGGCATGCCTGACAGTGAGGCGAACGCCCGGCCCGACAACTTCTGGAACGCACCGCTGGAAGAATCGACCGGGCTGCTGGTCGAGGTGGTGCGGCGCGAACGCCCGCAGGTGATCATCACCTACAACGACGACCAGACCGGTTACCCGCATCCCGACCATCTCCGCGTGCATGACATCTCGCTCCGGGCTTTCGCACTCTCGGGCGACCCGGATGCCTACCCCGGCCTGGGCCAGCCATGGACTCCGTCCAAGCTCTACTACTCGGTCTGGTCACGAAAGCGCATAGAGGCGATGCACCACAAGATGATCGAGCTGGGCGTCGAGTCGCCCTTCAGCGAGGACTGGTTCAAGCGGCCCTCATACGACGATCGAATCACCACGAGCATCGCCGTGGGCGACTACTACGAGGCCCGCAAGGAGGGACTGCTGGCCCACGCAACTCAGGTTGATCCTCGCTCGCCGTTCTGGTTCGGGCTCCCCGACGAGATCATGCGCACGCTGCATCCCTTCGATGACTATGTGCTCGCCGAGAGTCGCGTCGAGACATCGATCCCTGAGGACGACCTCTTCACCGGCCTCCGCTGAGCGGTTCGGGCTCAGGGTCTGGCTCAGGGTCGGGCTCAGGGTCGGGCTCAGGGTCGAGGGGTGGGCTCACGCTCCGCCGCCGCACCCGGGTCCAGCGTCCGGTTTCAGCCGCCCGGTTGGGGGACCAGGTTGAGCTGGGTCTTGTGCTCCGGTGAGTCACGGTCGACGATGTCGATGGTCTTGGGGTCGGTGATCTCTTCGGTGAGCGCGACGACCATCCGCTCGCCGGGCTTCATGCGCCCGGAGTCGAAGGACTTGCCAGCCTCGACCCAGTGCTCCCGCTGACCGGTGTTGACGATGTTGATGACGGTGCCCCGATCAACGGTGGGAGCTCTTTCTCCCTCGGGGATGGTGACGCCCGGGTCCTCGCGAGGGCCGCGCCTCCAGTCAAAGCCCTCGTCGTTCACCTCCAGCACCAGCTTGGGTGTGAAGTTGACAGACGAGACAGTTGGTTGCCGCCCGTCAGGGCTGGGGCAGCCAGCGAGGGTGGCAACGCCGACCAGGGCCACCAGGGTGAGCCCGGCTCGCAACCCCGAGGTGCGGCGCGCGATCAGCCGGGTCCCTGGGCCGGCTCGGTCTGCGCAGGTCATCGGATTGGAGTCTTCCACGTCGCGCTCTCGAAGAACGCCAACGGCGGAGGCCACAGGGGCGGACCCGAAGGGTGGTACCGGACCGATCGCGCTGGGTGAGAACAGGGCCTTGCCAGATGCAAGGGAGTGCTCTTGATGAGAGTGCTGCTGATGAGATGACCCAAGGAAGCAGAGGGGATACTTGTGCGGTGATCGACATCACCGAATGGGGGCCGAGCTACGCCGGTGTGTTGAGCGAGCTGGTGACGGCTTCGATGCCCCGTGAGCAGGTCAGCCCGGACGAGGTGATGGCGTGCTGCTGGGATGATCCTGGGCTGGTGCTCGGTACGCCTGACGGCAGCGCAGCGCTGTCGGCGGTGATTCGGGCAGGCCCCGAGCCGGGGGGTTCTGGCCTCCGGGGATTCGTGAGGCTGCTCGCCGTCCACCCTGGCGAAAGGAGGCAGGGCATCGGCTCCGCGCTGCTGGCGCTGGCGGAGTCGTGGCTGCGAGAGCAAGGAGCCGCCACAGTCGAGATGGCATCCTCGCTCCCCTTCTACCTCTGGCCCGGCGTCGACGTGCATTCGATGCTGGCCATGCAGTGCCTGGCCGAGTCGGCGGGGTACAGGGAGAACGGCTCGGTCGTCATGTTCTCGTTGCCTGTCACCTTTCGTGCTCCTGTACCTGAAGGCTTCGACCTGCGCCGAACCCTCGGTGACGCGGATGCAGCCAGGGTTGGCAAGCTTGTGAGCTCGGAGTGGCCAGAGGTGAGCGGTTCGGTGGGTCGTGCCATCGAGCAAGGAACCTGCCTGGCCGTGTTCGACGAGGGCGAGTCGGGCAGCCGCGCCGTCGGCGTTGCATGCCATTCGGTCAACAGGGGTGGTTGGGTGGAACCGATCTGTGTTGTCCCGTCCTGCCGCGGCGGAGGCGTTGGTTCGGCTCTGCTGAGTCAGGTGTGCACTGACTTGATGGTGGCCAACTACCGTGACGTTCAGCTCCCGTCGGTGCCCTCTGCCAGGTTCCTCGCACGTGCAGGCGGCGCCGCGGGCAG
Source organism: Microthrixaceae bacterium (assembly GCA_023264915.1). GTDB lineage: Bacteria > Actinomycetota > Acidimicrobiia > Acidimicrobiales > Acidimicrobilacustridaceae > JACPNV01. The sequence goes on from JAHFUU010000078.1 coordinate 3,121, forward strand.
GGTGTTCGGCACGTCGGTGAAGGTGTTGGGCTCTCAGCAACCAGAGCGCATCAGGTCTCGAAGCGCGCGGTAGCCGATGAGCTTCACGCCACTCCGCTCGATCATGGCCCGCAAGCCTGCATCGTGGGTGACGAAGTGATGGTCATCCACCCGGTTTGCCCAGTCTGGCGCGAAGGCTCGAAGCTCGGGGGTGTCAGCGGCTGGGTGCACATACACCTCAGTGACTCCGGGCCTCAGATCGAACAGCGCCTTCTCGACGGTGCGCCGACTTCCGACCCCCGCGGGCAGCACGAGGAGCTGATCGCTGAAGACGACCCCCTCCTCTCTCGCTATGCGACGGTAGGGGAAGCCCACCCGCCTCTGACTCGATTCGCCCAGCATCCGGATCGGTAGCCCGAACTCGAGTGCCAGCTCGAGATAGATGTCGAAGAACTCGGGTCGAAGCTGCATCGTGCCCATGTGCGAGTCGAGATGGCTGACGTCGAAGCCCCAAAGGATGGCTCGTTCTATCTGGGCTCGACACTCCCGGCGCGCCTCGTCGAGGTCGGCGTGATCCCAGACGTCTGTGAGGGTCCGGGGGAAGCCGCCGTCGCCATCGAGCAGCGACGGGGCCTGGGTGATCGGGCCCCACCGGTACAGGTCGTACTCGGCATTGAGGGTCAGGTGCACCCCGACATCCTCACCGAGGTACATCGATGCAGCTTGCCGAGACCACGGGCAGGGCACCATCAGCGTGGCGCTGGTGGCAAGTCCCTGGCGAAGGCTCTCGTACACACCCACGTTGGCGGCGTGGCTCGAGCCAAGGTCATCGCAGTTGATGATGAGTAGCCGGTCCTCGGCGGCATGCCCGAGCCGCTCGGCGAGCGTCGTCACGGTTCCACGCTAGCGGGGCTTCGCCCCAGCCCTGACGAGTCATGTGGTCGGGATGGGATCGTCGGCCCCTCATCTGTTGGGGCGCCGCCGGCGCTCACACCTGGTTCCGTGCGAGGCCCGCTCGCTGCCGCTCGGGCAAGCCCGAAGATGCGTCTCGGCGGCCCGGCGTGCTGTGACGGCGTCTTCGAGCTTGCCACGGCCAGAGGTTGACTCGCGCTTCACGTGATTCGACCCTTGAGGCTTCCCGAGGTCAGCGGAGGGGACGATGCCCGGATCCACACGCTGACCAGAGCCCCCGCGCCGTGAGGTGCGCCTCGTCTGCCGCTTGGCCGATCTCGTTCGCGTGAGCGAGGTTGGGTCTGATGGTGAGGGGTGCTGCGAATCCCTCGGCGACCATGGTCAGGTTGACGAACAGACCGTCCTCGGCTCGCCACACATGGGCGAGCTCGCGGTCATAGCGGTCGTGGGTCTGCTGGTCGTGTTCGAGTCGGATGGCCGTCCCCGCCGGGAGGAGGGAGGCGAGTCGATCGTGTGCCTGTTCACCGAAGCACTCCACGGGTGTGTCAGGTCGTTTCGTCTCGGGTGTGTCGATCCCGAGCAGGCGCACTGTCGCCTCATGCCCGTCACGGCTGACGGTGATCGTGTCCCCGTCGATGACCTTGTCGACGGTCGCGTCCTCGAAGCTTCGGTGGCTGGCCGTAGCCGGGCCCAGACCCGGTGAGGTGGTGACCTCGCCGGATCTGTTCGAGCATCCCGTGAGGATTGCCAGCACCAGCGCTGCAACCGGTGCGACGCTGGCCCTGACAGAGCAAGGATGAAGCATCTGGAGCCCTTCCTGGTTTCTCGGTGGACGGTCGAGGCATGTGGATCACGACTCAACCCACGAGCGGTCGACGATCGAGCGCCCTTGGGCGCCCCAGAGACGAGGGGCCCGACGACCCACCCCCATCCATCACATGACTCGTCGGGGCTTGACTCGTCGGGCTTGACTCGTCGGGCTGGGGCGGAGCCCCGCTAGAAGTCCTCAGAGGCGCTGGAGCAGCGTCCCGGTCCCGAGGCCGCCCCCGCAGCACATCGTGACGAGAGCCGTCTCGGCATCCGCGCGGTGCAACTCGTGCACCGCCTTGGTGAGGAGGATGCATCCGGTGCCACCGAGCGGGTGACCGAGCGCGATGGCCCCACCGTTTGGGTTCACGGTGGACATGTCTGGCTGGAGCTCACGCTGCCAGGACAGCACGACCGAGGCGAAAGCCTCGTTGATCTCGACCAGGTCTATGTCGGCCATGGACATCTTGTTGCGCCCCAGCAGCAGGTGGGTGGCATCGATTGGTCCTGTGAGCATCAACACCGGATCGACCCCTACGAGGCACGTATCAACCACCTTCGCGATGGGAGTGATCCCCAAGGCCCTGGCCTTGCTTGCTGTGGTGATCAGAACTGCCGCGGCACCGTCAGAGATCTGGGAGGAAGTGCCGGCAGTATGGATGCCGTCTTCGCGTGCGACGGGCTTGAGGTTGCCCAGCGCCTCGATGGTCGTGTCGCGCAGACCTTCGTCGCGCTCGACCCGGTGAGTCACCTGAGAAGGCTTCCCGTCATCGTCGAGGTCAGGCGCGTCCATGGCGACGATCTGGCTGGCGAAGCGGTCTTCAGCCCAGGCCCGAGCGGCCCGTTGCTGCGAGGACAGCCCGAACGCGTCGGTGTCGGTGCGCGTGATGCCCCACTTGTCAGCGATTCGCTCGGCAGCCTCGAACTGGCTGGTGAACTCATAGTGCCCGAAGTAGGTCCTCGGGATGGCCTTGCCCACTCCATTGGACAGGCTCGATCCCATGGGCACCTGGCTCATGATCTCGACCCCGCACGCGACGGCTACGTCTATGACCCCTGACCCGATCAGGCTCGTGGCGAGGTTGGAGGCCTGTTGGGACGATCCACACTGGCTGTCGACGGTGGTCGCGGGCGACGTGACAGGCAATCCGGCCGTGAGCCAAGCCGTACGAGCGATGTTGAAGGATTGCATGCCGACCTGGCTGACGCAGCCACCGATGACCTGGCCCACGCTGGCCGGATCGATCCCGGATCGGTCGACCAACTCACGCAACACGGCGGCGAGCAGGTCGACTGAGTGCATGGTGGACAGGCCACCTCCGCGCCGACCGATTGGAGCTCGCACGGCTTCAACGATCACGACATCGTCCATCACGTCAGCCTATGGGCCAGGCCTGGACAGGCCAAGCGCGGCGACGCTGCGGGGGGCTTCGCTCTGACGGTGGCGTCGAGCGGCGTTCGGTCATGGGCTCGGACCGGTTCATGCTGCTGACGCGTCCTGTTCGTTGGTGCAACGGTGGCGGGCTTCGTGCATCGCCTGGCGCGCGAGAGCCACGCCCCGGCGACCCGTCTCGCGGGTGTCGTCATCGAGGCACCAGTCAGGCGTCGGTTGCGGGTTGGCCATGAGCCTCAGCTGGTCATCCATGACCCCATGCTGACAGGGGGGTGTGACGACATCGGCGGGCGGCGCCCCGAGCATGCACATCGGTGGCACAGCCCACGAGATGCTCAGGCGAGATGGGATCTCGCCCCGCCAGACGCATGTGCACAGGATCACCGGGCCCGGGGTGCACGCGCGGAGCCAGTTAGTCTTGCGGAGGTCGTGCGTGGTGCAGGGGCGGCGGGCAGCGTGCCGGCCTTGCTGGGGGTGATCCCCGGCTGGGGGTGAGAGTGTGGACAGAATGGTCAGTTGGTAAGAGGGACTGGATGAGCCGACGATTCAACGAAGAACCGGACAACCTGGATCGGATCGATAGCGTGGACGAACCCCAGCGGGCAGTGACGACCAGAGCGTGGGTCGCTGCTCTCGCAGTGCTTGTGGCGGTCGTCTTGAGCGTGTGCACGCCATCGACGCCTGCACCGGCCCAGACACCGGCCACCGGCCGGCAGGGTGGATCCACCACCACCAGCACCACTGCTCAAGGCTCACCCTCGACGATCGCATCGAGCTCGGGAGCTTCCCAGAAGGCCAAGGCTGGTGCGGGTGACATCTTGTTCACCCAGCTCCGCGAGGGCTCTGTTTCGGTGATCACCACCGGCAACGTCACCAAGACGGTCGTGGACGGGCTCACGACGCCGACCGGCGTGGCAACCCTCGAGGACGGGTCCGTGCTCATAGCCGAGAACACGGCCAACCGGGTCTCGGGCATCGGGGGCCGCTTCCCGGATCGGCTCGCCAAGCTCATCGACGTCGTGGACCCATACGCGTTGGGCACCTCAGCAGACGGGGCGGTCTACCTGACCCAGCTCAACGACGGGAAGGTGTCCCAGCTCGACCTCAGCTCCAGCCAGCTCACCTTGTTGGCAGACGGTCTGTCCAAGCCCACGGCAGTGGTCGGGCGCGATGGAGACGTGTACGTCGCAGAGGCCGGCGCGGCCAAGGTGACCAAGATCGATCGCAACGGGGACAAGTCCGATTTCGCGACGAACGTGGGGACCCCCACCGGGTTGGCGTTCGGGCCGGACGGAACCCTCTATGTGAGCGACTTCCAGGGCAACCGCATCCTGAAGGTCACCCAAGGGGGTGGCGCGTCCGAGTTCGCAGGCGTGGCCGGACCGGTTCAGCTCGCGATCGATCCGGTGAAGCCCAAGGCGGGGGACAGCTTCCAGATCATCGCGGCGGTCTCTTCGGGCCTGGTCCAGTACCGGTCCGACGGCACGGTTGTGGCCAAGGTCGACCTCGCTGACAAGTCGACGGTTGCGGTCGCCGCAGTGCCCGGAGGCCCTCCCCCCAACCCGACCCCGACGGCCTCGGTCGCGCCCGCGCCTCCCACCCCTCCCCCAACGACCGCGGGTGCACCCTCGGGTGCTGCAACGCCGGTTGACCAGCCCGAGCCTGCCAGCAGCAGCGGTGTTGCAGCGCTCGTGGTGCTCGCCATAGCGCTCGGGCTCATGTGCGCGGTTGGCGTTGCCGGCTACAGCTACTCCAAGCGTGGCCGACGGAACGAGGAGCTCGCGGGCTTCACCGATCTGCACGAACGAGCGGTGACCGTGACCCAAGCGATGGGACCCTGCGCGGCGCAAGAGCTAGAGCTGGCCGAAGCCGAGGACACGCGCCGGCAGGTCATCGGTCAACGACATGGTGCCGAGGCTCGGCTGAGCGATTCTCGCCAGCGCGCCGTGAGCGCGCGGAACCGTGAGTCACAGGCGAGCGACAAGGCCGCGACGCTTCGAGCCCAGCGAAAGGGCGCCCACGCGTCCGAGCCCGACATCGAGAGTGCAGATGAAGCACCATCCAAGCTTTCACTCGGCGAGCTTGGACTGACCACTGAGGCAGGCCGAGCGGCGCTGTCCGCGTTCGGTCGTGGCGAGATCACCGCTGTCGAGCTCCGCGAGCGTTGGGACGAGTTGGGCGAGCACACCGCGGTCACGGCCGTCCAGGGTCAGAGCGAGAAGATCGCCCGGTCGACTCCTTGGCCT
>JAHFUU010000529.1 GCA_023264915.1 Microthrixaceae bacterium
AAGTGCTCTGAGTTCGCCTCTGCGATAGCCGATCGACTCTGACCACTGGCTATCGGGATCGGGCCACGCCCACAGCGAGCAACCTCTGGCCGAGCCAGCCCGAAGGTGGCGGTGATGGGTAGCACGGCCGAAAGGCCGTGCCGCGGGGGCGCAGCCCCCGAGGCAACGCAACTAGCGTCTCCAGGGCCGCAGCACACGCTCACGCGCGTGTGTCTCATGACAACAGGGGGACTGACGTGCACGACCACGACCGGATCTACGTCGACGGCGCCTGGGCTGCCAGCTCGGGCACATCTGACATCGAGGTGATCGACGCGAACACCGAGGAACCCATGGGTTCCGTCCCGGAGGGAACCACGGCTGACGTGGACCGTGCTGTTGCCGCTGCGGCTTCGGCGTTCGGGGACTGGGGATCTACATCGAAGGAGGAACGCTCGAAGATTCTTGCAGCGATAGCCGAAGGGTTGAAGGAGCGAACCCCAGAGATAGCCGGGCTGATCTCATGTGAGGTAGGTATGCCAGCGGTGCTCGCAACCCACATCCAGGCCGGTCTCCCCGCCAGGAACATGGGCACCTACGCAGATCTGGTCACCGAGTTCGAGTTCGAGCAGCGGCTCGGCAACTCCATGATCGTCCGCGAGCCGATCGGGGTGGTGGGAGCGATCACCCCTTGGAACTACCCCCTGCACCAGATCGTCGCGAAGGTTGCTCCGGCACTCGCGGCAGGATGCACGGTGGTCGTCAAGCCAAGCGAAGTGGCGCCGCTGAGCGCTTTCGTGCTCGCGGAGATCATCGACTCCGTGGGTGTGCCCTCGGGCGTCTTCAACCTGGTGACGGGCACCGGGCCAGTTGTTGGTGAGGCGATCGCGTCCCATCCCGGTGTCGACATGGTCTCCTTCACCGGTTCCACCCGAGCCGGCCGGCGCGTGTCAGAGCTCGCGGCAAGAACGATCAAGCGCGTGGCGCTCGAGCTGGGTGGCAAGTCCGCCAACGTCATCCTCGACGACGCCGATCTCGATCGATGCGTCCCACCGGGTGTGCAGTACGGGTGCTTCTTGAACTCGGGCCAGACTTGCTCTGCGCTGACGAGGATGCTCGTACCCGCGTCGCTGCAGGATCGTGTCATCGAGCTCGCACGAGCCAAGGCCGACTCGCTCAAGGTCGGCGCGGCAGACAGCGGTGCTGACCTTGGTCCCCTCGTGTCGGCAATTCAGCGCGACCGGGTGCAGGGTTACATCCAGAAGGGGATCGATGAAGGCGCGACGCTGGTCGCGGGAGGGTTGGGAGCACCCGAGGGGCTGGACAAGGGTTACTTCGTCAAGCCGACCGTGTTCGCCGATGTCACACCCGAGATGACCATCGCTCAGGAGGAGATCTTCGGACCGGTGCTTGCCATCATGCCTTATGAAAACGAAGACGAGGCGGTGGAGATTGCCAACGGGACGATCTACGGGCTGTCTGGAGCAGTGCAGTCTGCAGACGAGGAACGAGCCCGAGCCATGGCTCTCCGACTCCGCACGGGTCAGGTCGACATCAACGGGGGTCCCTTCAACATCCTTGCTCCCTTCGGGGGCTACGGGCAGTCAGGAAACGGTCGCGAGCTTGGATCCTTCGGTCTCGAGGAGCTCCTCGAGACCAAGAGCATCCAGCTTCCCTGACCGCCGGTGCCGCTCACCGGGGACTGTCGAGCTGCCCTTTGCCAAGCCGGGCAGCATCGTGGCCGCGGTGGATTTTGGGTGCCACCTAGTCTGGTCAGGTGGCTTCCGCCCGGGGTGCGCGATCCGAAAGCCGTGAGCGCTCGGTGGCTCGAAGGCTCGCTGTCGGCGCCATGGCCGCGTACGCGACTGCGTGCCTCATCATCGCCATGGCCCAGGGTGGGAATGCCGAGTGGTTCTTGAAGCTGGGCAAGAACGACCCCGTGATGGTTGAACGTGCCCGTGAAGTCCTCGGCCACCAAGACGTCAACGTTCCCTTCATAGATCATCACGACGGCCAGTACTACTGGTTGGTCGCGCGCGACCCCTTTCTGGTTGAGCCGGGCGCCTCGGACCGGTACTTCGACTCCGCGACCTATCGAACGCAACGGTTCTGGTACCCGCTCACCGCCGCACCATTCCTGTTGGGAGGTGAGCAGGCTCTTCTGTGGGGGCTGGTGATATCGAACCTCATCGCTGTGGGGCTTGGCACCTACTTGACCAGTCGGCTGGCCACCGAGCTGCTCGCGCCGGTCCGGGCCGGATTGGCGTTCGCCATGAACCCACTCGTACTGGTTGGCGTCCTCCTTGATCTGAGCGATGTGTGGGCCTTGGTCGGCTTGGTAGGGGCGCTCGTCGGGGTGCGCAAGCGCCGATTCGGGTGGGCAACGGTGGCCGCCGTGGTCGCGGTTCTGTCGCGCGAGGTCATGATCGTGGCATTGGCGGGGCTCGCGGTCGGTGCGGTTGGGAGACCCGCGCTCGCACGGGTTCGGCTGGTTGCAGTTCCGGGATTCGCGGCCGCGGCCTGGTTCGTCTACTCCCACGCCAGGATGTCCACGGGGATGAAGGTCCCGACCTTCGTTGCGGTCCCCTTCTCAGGTTGGGTCGACGCGTATCAAAACAGCTGGGCTGCATTTGATCGGTGGGCTGACTTCGCCGTAGCCATCGTCGTGCTCGCTGTCGCGGGGGTTGTTTCGATCCGCTTCTTCCTGAGACGGACCCTCGAGCTCTGGGCTGCCCTACCCATCTGCTTGCTGATCCCGTTCACACATGGTCAGGTGATCTCCAACAGCACCAACTCGACGAGGACACTGGGAG
>JAHFUU010000079.1 GCA_023264915.1 Microthrixaceae bacterium
CGGCCGAATCTTCGGTAGAGGAGCCTTCGGCCTCGATTGAAGGAAACTCCCAATACTGGCGGATCACCGGCTCCGCGTCGGCCTGCGGACTCCACGAAAGGTAGCTCGCTGGGGGGAGCTTCATCACGCCTTCCAGAATCGACAGCGGGGCTGGGACATATCCGAGCCGAAAGAAAGACTGCAGAGCACGGTTGCTGATCTGATGGTTCATGCCTGGAAGGAAGCGGAGCGCCCGAAGCTCCGATGCGAAAACGAGGTGACCCCTCACCCATCCCCAATACAAGGGCTTCTCGCCGATGCGGTCGCGGGCCAGAACCAACTCGTTCTGCTGTCGATCCCACAGCCCAAATGCGAACATCCCGACGCTGCGGCGCAATGCCGTTTGGATGCCCCATTCTTCGATGGCGTAGAGCAACACCTCCGTGTCCGAGGCGCCGGCAAAGCGAACGTCGTGAAGCTCGGAGCGAAGCCGATTGTAGTTGTAGATCTCACCGTTGAAGGTCAGGACATAACGACCGCTGCGCGACTCCATTGGCTGGGCCCCGGCCTTGCTCAGGTCGAGAACAGCCAGGCGCCGATGCCCAAATGCGACACCGGCAGCGGCGTCGATCCACACGCCCGAAGCATCCGGCCCACGGTGGCGAAGCTGCCGGGTCATCCAGCCGGCAACCCGAGCGAGATCGTCGTCCTTTGTCGAGCGCGATCGATCAACTATCCCAGCTACACCACACATGGAGTTGACCTATGCAACACACGACAGACCTTCCTGGAGCCGCCCCTATCCCCGAACAGCGAGTCGCTTGAGGCGATGTACGTGCGGCACTGCGAGCGATAACCATGCGCCGGGTGGCGTTCGGCTCCGTTCCCAGGGGGCCAGCCTACCCTGAGCGAGGGCTCATGAGCAGGCGTACCAACCGCCGAGTCGGCTGGTCTTCTGGGACCGCCTCTTGTGTGCGGATGTCAGATGCGGGACTCTACCCAGCCAGCACGCCTGTAGGCTTCGCGAGTCAGGCGGGCAAGATCCCCAGCACCTGAGGCCTTCTCGACCAATGAACGAGCGGCCATCCCGCATCGGTGCGCAAGCTCTGCGTCACGAGCCAGACCGCCGATCGCCTTCGCGATAGCACCCGGCTCAGCAGCCACGCGGAGACCTGTCTTTCCGTCAGTGACAAACGAGCCAGCGTCACCGGCATCGGTCGTTATCACCGGCCGCCCAGCAGCCATCGCCTCCAGGACCACGTTCGGGCAGCCCTCATGCTCGCTTGTCAGCACAAGCGCGCTACTTCGCGACATCAACTCAGCGATGTCGAGGCGCTCCCCGAGGAACTCAACCCATTCCTCGATGCCCCTGTCAGCGACGCGACCTACAAGTTGTCGTTGCAAAGGTCCTCCCCCTGCGATCAACACGCGAACAGGGGATCCCTCTTCCACAAGGATCGAGGCGGCGTCAATGAGCCGATCCCAGCGCTTCTCCGGCGCCAAGCGACCTACACCGAGAACAAGCGGGGGGTGGTCCGGCTTCCGGGACAGATCCACTGAATCGAGGTCGACGGCATTTGGCACAACCACGACGTTGCGAGGCCCCCAGAAGCCGGCCGACTCGGAGTTACGCGCACCCTGATCGTTGTTGGCTATGAGCATAGCTGGGAGTCTCCCGCTCAGGCGCCCCAGCACAGCGCTCGTGTTCGCTCGTTCAAAGTGATAGTCGTTCCGGATGGACCCGACAACCTTGGTACGTAATCCCATGCACGCGAAGGCAACAGGCGCGTTCAAGTAGAACGAGTAGCTGTGGACCAAGCTCGGAGCGAGTCGCCTCACAAGTCGCCTCAAATGAAGAACCTTGACAGCCCCCGACGAGCCTCGAGGCATTCCGATTACTGATACCCCCAAGCGTTCGATCTCTCTCGCCCAGCGAGCGTCAACATCGTGATTCCAGACCACGACCACACACCCGAAGTCATCCTCAGTCTGGGCCCTGCAAAGAAGTGCCAGCTGGCGCTCGAGGCCACCCGTCCCAAGCTGTGGCGCGACATAGAGGAAGTCAACCCCACTCAACCGCTACCGCCTTGTCGAACCTGGACGCCGCGGCGCCGGCCGCATCCAAACGCCGTACCCGAGGATAATTCCGAACCCGACGGCGAAGTACTTGTCGTAGATGTTGTGGGCGACCAGGAGAGTGACACTCAAAGCCAAGAAGAGAGCGGCCAGAGATGGACCGAAAGGGTCTACCTGTCGTCTGGGAGGCAAACATCTTGCAATGCCGATCAGCATCAAGAGAAAGCCAGCAAGTCCCGGCAGCCCCCATTGAATGGCCGTTTGAAGATAGCCGTTGTGAACGCCATCGACCGAGTCTGAGTAGATGTTGAAGCCATGTTCGATCCCCCATTTCTCCCAGAAGTTCCCGCTACCGACACCAACAGGCAGATATTCCGGGGCGGTCTGGATGCATAGATCGAGCATCACCGACCGCGATTCGGGTTTCCCTGCCTGGTTCTCCCCAGAGAAGGTTAGGCGCGGGAGGATGACCGCAGGTACGAGGAGGATAAACGTCGCAATGAGAAACAGGACTCGTACAGCGCGCGACGACAAGCTCGACCTGTGATACAACAAGGCACCAAGCCCGCCTGCAATTGCCGCAAGAACGGCGCCACGCGAGAAGGACAGGAATGTGGCGAGAAGTAGCAGGCAGAAAGTGCCAATCAGAAGCACGCGACCCCGGAAGTCGCCAACAGTGAGGCTGAGCCCGGCAGCGACAGCACAACCCAATGCCATCAAAGTCCCGACGACGTTTATTCCGTTGGCGGCGAGAACGGTTCCGCTCAGCAGACCGGAACGCGCCTGTGACGACTCGGTGAAGTCCGAAGCTGTGATCGCCTGCGAAGATCCATAGGTCTCAACGGTCAGCGGTAGCCCCAACACAAGCGCAACCCCGACAATCGCGTAAAGGACGGCCCGAATGGCACGGCGATCCCTGCAAACCGACCCTATGAGGATCATCCCGAGGACCATCTCAGCGACGCGGACCCACCACGTTATCGATGGCAACGGATGGAAGAACTCGATCGTAAGGGTGACCAGCAAGAAGAGGAAGGCGGGCAGAGCGCGTCGATGAACTGCGACACGGACCAGACAGGACCCACGGTTGAAGCCGACAATCAACCCGAGCACTGCAAACACCGCGACCGTAACGCCAACCCCACCAGCCCCGAAGCGGTCATCGAATGGCAGGAAGACGACCAGGACAACGAGCAGTACCCGTTCAGGCAACGTGGAGGCGGGAATGGGCACGGTGCCTGTCGTCCCAGGACTTGCAGCCCCTTCCCGGCGCGTGCCGTCACCCGAGGTGCGTTGCGCCGCGCCGACGGGCAACCAGGGAGTGGAACTGCGGGCCGGCCAACCCCCACCCCGCATCACGTCGCCTTCGAATCGCGGGCTCACTTGCGCTGAGGATAGCGCAACCGCTGGGCCCGCGGAGCCGGGCGGTCACCAAGCGGCCTCATCGGTCAACGACCCCTTGCGCTTCTCCACCCCAAGGCCCAGATTGGCTGCTCACACCGGTGAACGTGCATGGATCAGGACCCCGGGGGAAACCGTCGGGTGGCCCATGATCGACGAAGTGACGCGTCCGGCCCTGTATGCGACTCGGGCCGCGGAGTCCACTTCGTCCATGAGGTGAACGTCGGTTTCGACTTGGATGTCCCCGAAACCGAGCAGCCTAAGCAGCCGGCACAGCGAGCGTGGGCTCTGGGAGATCGAGTGGCTCCTCACCGCCCGCCGAAACAGGTCGTCGGAGGTTGGGCCGTGAAAGCGGCGTAAGACATGCGCCGCCGTCGCGAGCCAGCGCTTGTTCGTCGTTCTGATGATCAAGATGCCGTCCGGCCGCAGGAGACGGCGGACCTCCTTCAACTCTGTGATCTCAGACGGCAGATACATGACGATGTCAAGAAGGCACACCGCGTCAAACTCACCGACTCCCGCTATCTCCTGGAGCGAACCTGATTCGACGACCGACAGGCCGTTATCGGCCACGAACGAAACGCACTCGGGATTGACATCGACGCCCAAACCAGCAAGTCCCCGGGCTTCGAGCTCGCCAAGGAGCCCGCCAAACGAGCACCCAAAATCAAGTACACGTGATCCCGGCGATAGCTCGTTCGCCAGGCGCCCAGCCACGAACCTGTATGTCTCGGTGCGGACATCCAAGAACTCCTGCGCATCTTCCCTCCGCCCACACGGCAGCGCGCGAGCGACTGTCACGGCGTCATCCGTCTCGCCCTTTGACAGTGAGCCACATTCTCGACATCGGACCCACTCAGCGTCGAGGATCCACCCCAACGCGTGGATCTTCGGACTCCCACATGCAGCACAGGTCTCTAGCATGGTCGAGCCACACTCATTCTGGCACCGCCTTTCGTTCTCCCATCAAGGGATCGGCGGAGGTGGCACTCGACCACTTGGCGGGCCGAGACCGAGCGAGCTGCGCGAGACCCGACATCTTCGTGAACGTATCAAGCCCGTAGCGGCGCTCGAATCGACTGAGATGAGACAGCGCAGAGAGCACTGGCGGAGTTGCCATGAACAGCTCAGCCCGCCAGGGAAGCACCACATTGCGCAATACCGGTATGGGCTCAAAGCCCATCTGGGTCTTGAAATGGTCGAGGGCGCGTGCCTTGTCATGCGATGTGGCCAGGCTGCTCAAGCCGTAGCTCACCGTATTCACTTCCCGATCGCTGAAGTAGTGCTGACACATCGCAAACACCAGAGCTTCGTTGGGACTGGGTGTGAGCTCCTCGGACACCGACTTCGCCAGAGGGATCACCGCCGTGTTGCCGGTGACGCGCACAGCGGCCCACGCGTCGATCGAATACTCGTTCCGTGACGCGCACCAGAACTCGGCACCGCTGAACTCGAGGCGCCACATCCAACCCTGAAAACCGACGGCGGATGGGGGTGCGAGGCCATGCCGAGATGCGGTGTCGGCGGCTGCCTTCAATCCGTGCAGTCGGACAAAGGCCCCCGTGGTGGGTCGGGCGGCATAGGTGCCCATCGACTTTCGCACCCTGCTCCGACGTTTGGCGCCCATCAGCTCTAGCCCGAACTTGTCGCCGGCGGCCACGTAGTGAATCGCGTTTGAGGACGAGGTGTCACTTGGCTTTGTAAGGAACTCCGCGCTCCACACGCCCGGTGACCGAAGGAGGGGCCACAGGCTCCTGACTGGTACTTCGCGGTATTCGTGCAGGGGGAGCCTCACGAGATGGTGACGACGATCGATGATCCAAGCCCAGCCGTTGTCCTTGTCGAAAGCAGCGGAATTCCCCAGGGCGCGCTGGCGTGCGACCGTCTCGTCAAGATCGCTAAGAAGTTCGGCCGACGTCAAACGGTCTCCTTGAGAATCTCTCCACCCAGCTGCGTCACCCGACACTACTGGCCCACCGAGGCGCCGGGAGACTACCGGTCGATGTTGTGTGCTCAATGAACGAGAATGGGGGCAGTCTGGTACATCTCCGTCAAGATCAGTGCTCTCATCACGCATCCGATTTCAGGGATCTCACCGACAGGCCATTAGCCTCGATCTTCGGGACGGTACGTTCCAGCCCCCCACCCCGAGGATCGAGGTTAGGGTCCCCAAGAGCTGACCACTGTCCCTACACCTGGCCGTCACTCGGCGCTTCATGTGAGACAATCCGCCAGTGTGCGGCATCGCAGGTCACCTGGGGACACGCCCAATTGACGGGGACACATCCCACGCCGTGCTCGACACGCTCAAGCATCGCGGGCCAGACAGCCATGGGGTCGCGAACCTCCAGGGTGCAACCCTTCTTCACGCGAGGCTTGCCATCCTCGACTTGTCAGAGACCGGTCGCCAACCCCTTGCCAGCTCCAAGGGCCGGGTCTGGGCCGTCGTCAATGGAGAGATCTACAACCATCACGAACTTCGGATGAAGCTGATCGATGCCGGCTACCGGTTTCGAGGCTCCTCAGATGCGGAAGTTGTCCCGGCCCTCTACCATCACTTCGGGCGCGACTTCATGCGCCATATCCGTGGCATGTTTGCCCTCGCCGTGTTTGACGAGGAACGCAAGCGCTTGCTCCTCGGCAGGGACCGGTTCGGGATCAAGCCGCTCTTCTACTCAACAGGCACGACGGATGTGTTCTTCGCGAGCGAGCTGAACGCGCTGCGGAGGTTCCCGAGCGTGAGTCGGGGGACCGATGCCCAAGCTGTGCATGACTTCCTTGCCCTTGGCTTCGTCCCTCCCCCGCTGACGGTCTTCACAGGAGTCCGCGCACTAGAACCTGGGACGACGCTCGAGGCCGACCTAGGTGGCTCTCGGCTCACGTTCTGCGTGCGCCGCTATCACCAGTGGGCGATCGAGATTGACTCAGACCTCCAGCTAGCAGATGCAGCCGACACCGCAGAGCGGCTGCTCGATCAGGCAGTCGCACGCCAATTGGAGAGTGATGTGCCGCTTGGCGCCCTGCTAAGTGGTGGGATCGATTCGTCCCTCATCGCTGCCGCAGCCCAGACATCTAGCCCGTCCCCCCTCGACACGTTCAATGTCCGGTTCGATGAGCCTGGATATGATGAAACTCGCGCTGCTGTCGCAGTCGCTGAACATCTCGGTACTCGCCACCATACGCTCGACTTCGATTCGGCTCTGCTCACCTGGGGCGACGCCACCAAGACGCTCCAAGCCGTGGGGCAGCCGTACGGCGACAAATCCCTGTTGGCAGCCACCCCGATCTGCAAGTTGATGCGTTCACTTGTCACGGTGGGCCTGTCTGGGGACGGAGGGGATGAGGCCTTCGGTGGGTACGACACGTTCAACAACATCCGATACCTTCGACCACTCTCAACGATCCCGACGTCCCTGAGAAGGCCCCTGCTCTACGTGTTGTCGACCGCAGCACGGTCAGCCCCAAGAGGGAGGCGACCTTCGGTGGCAACGAGGCTCTCAGAGCTCGGGACCGCTCAAGACCCCTCAACCATGCTCTCATCGCTCTTAACGTGGATCTGCGGGGACGAACTCGGTCGAATGTGGACTGGTGGACCAGTGGAACCGGTCGCACGGCTGTTCCAGCCGGAGTGGAAGCACGACCTGCCTCGTCGTGCTACCCACCTAGAGCGCCTCTCAGCGCTTGCGACCGAGGTGACAGTACGTCTCCGTCTCGCTGGCGACTACCTCGTGAAGGTGGATACCGCAAGCATGGTGAACGGCCTTGAGATGCGTGTGCCGTTCCTCGATGAGGACTTGTTCGCGTTTGGGATGCGACTTCCCCACAGGTTGAAAGCCAACGCGGCGCAACGCAAGGTCGTGCTGCGAACCCTTGGCCGTCGTAGGCTTCCACCGTCTGTTGCCGAACTGCCCAAACACGGTTTTGGGACGCCAATCCGGCGGGCCGAGGAGTTCGCCACGATGGCAATCGACGCATTGTCGGGACCGAGCACAGGCCTGCTCGATGCCGTCGACTGTGCGCACCGAAAGGCGATCGTCAATGCCTTCTCCCAGGCCAAGCCGCTGCACGGCGTCTCTCAGGAAGGACTGGAGACGCGGCTGATGATGCTCCTGTCGCTGGCACTCACACCAGCGTGACAGATATGGCCAATCAACATCGAAGCCCGCCGCAACGAGCGGCCATTGCCGTCTGGGCGCTGGCGGCGACCGGCATGCAACACACACGTTACCGGCCACCAGTCGAGCCTTTCGACGTTGAGACGTGGCGGTGCCTCGTGGCCGAGTTGAATGCCCAGCGGCTATGGCAGCTCGCCGCACCGCAGTTCGCACTGGGGGTTTGGCCCGTGTCCGGCATCCAACTTCAAGAAGCTGTAGAAGCAGAGGAGCGGAGTGCGGCCCAGACGCTGTTGCTCGACAAGCAGCTTGCTTGGGTCACGGACGAGTTGCTCGGCTGGGGCGTGTCGTACAGGGTGCTGAAGGGCCCCGCACACGCCGGCGCGCTTTGGGCCGATCCATCCCGGCGTCATTACAGCGACCTTGACATCCTCGTGCCGACGGCGCAGTTCGACCACGCGGCCAGCTTGATCGGGACATCACTGGGAGGACGTCGGCACGCCCCCGACCCGATCCCGGGCTGGACAGGAAAGGTCGGAAAGGGGGTGACGTTCACGCTCCCTGATGGCGTCGAGCTCGACCTGCATCGCACGATCGTGCGAAACCCATTCGGCGCGGGCGTTCTGGAAGACGACCTCTTCTCCGATCCGATTGCGTTCTAGGTTGGCGAGCGGCGCCAGCTCGGGCTCTCACGACCTGCGATGTTCGTTCACGCCTGTCTCCATTCGGGCCAGACCGGGAGCGAGAGACGAGTGACCCCGCTAAGGGATGTAGCTGAGGGGTTGCATCAACTGCGAGCCTGCGAAGCGCTGGCCGCGATTGACCTTGCTCGACGATGGGGATGCGGATGGATCCTCT
>JAHFUU010000530.1 GCA_023264915.1 Microthrixaceae bacterium
CTCTCACCTTCTGGTTGTCATACAGGTTCTGGGGGAGACCCACCCCTGCCCGGGCGGCCGCGCTCGGGATCGTGATCGGCGTTGCCGGCTACGCGCGCTTCGAGACCCCGCTCATCGCCTTCTCGCTGATCGGCCCGCTTTGCCTGGGGATCAGATACCTGAAGTGGTCAAGACGCTTCGCGCTGGCGTTCACCGCCGGGTTCTCGATGGTCGCGGTCTTGATGCCGTGGTGGATCTTCAACATGGCGCGGTTCAACCAGCCCTCCGCCATCACCAGCACGGGGGGAGGTTGGGGGCTCAAGAACGGAAGCTGTGACAGCGCCTGGTACGGCGACTACATCGGCTACCTGGACTTCGAATGCCTCGACCTCGAGCTTCGGTCCCGGCATTCGCTCCAGCTGCGCAACCCGAACCTGGACGAGTCCGACATCGACCTCATCTATCGCGATCATGCGGTGGAGTACATCTCCAACAACCTCGGCCGCTTCCCGGCGGTGGCCGCGGCGCGGGCAGGCCGCGTGTGGGATCTGTACAGGCCGATCCAGAACACCGAGTTCAACATCGAGATCGAGCAGCGCGGCTCGGTGGATTCGTGGGCGGCGCTGTTCTGCTACTACCTGGTCCTGCCCACAGGCCTCTGCGGGATAGTCCTGCTGGCCCGAAGAAGGGTCACGATCGCTCCCTTCTTCGGCGTGGCTGTCGTAGTGACTCTCGCCGCCACGTTGGGGTTCGGACTCACCCGTTACCGGCTCCCCGCAGACGTGGGGCTCTGCGTCGGTGCCGGCGTCGCCGTGGATGCGCTCTGGGCCAGGCGGCGCGCCCGCGCAGGGGGATCAGGAGGCTTGGCCGGAGAGGGCCCGAACCAGCCCGCCGAAGACATCGCCGCCGCCGCAGCGCGGATGTCGCGGATTCCCCGTTGGCGCGTTCCCAGGGCCGCGTACGGGGCGCTCGGCGCGGTGCTGATCATCGGGATCGGTGTCGTGGCCTGGTCGTCGACCCTGGAGCCGAACCCGGTGCCGCCACCATCCAACCCCGAGCTGTGCGCGCGCCTGGCTCAGCTCAACCTGCAACGCGTCGGTGACCTCGTCTCGAGCGACCGTGCCTCGCCCGTGGTCATACAACGCGCCTCTGATGACCTCGAGTCCATCTCGGCGCTGCTCCCCGCCGACGTGCGCGAGAGCATCAGCGCCATCCGCGCTTTCATCGACAAGTACCTCGCTCCGGACAGCACGCCTACCCGGTGGGCCGACATCCCCAAGGCCGATCGGGACGAGGTCACCAACGCGGCGCTGCAACTGGGTATCTACCAGGGCAAGTCCTGCCGGTAGCGAGCGAACCTCGTGTCCAGCCTCGCGCCTGGCGGGCCTGAGGGCGGGAACCTTCAGTGCCCCCTGGTCATCGTCGAGGCCGGGTCAGTATGCGTCGAAGTCGATGAACTCGAAGGTGGACATGACGAAGTCGGCATCGGGGATGTCCTTGGCAACCGACTGGACCGCAAGGTTCAAGGGGGCCGGGAGACGTTCCTGGCTGAGCTTGAAACCCGAGACCCTGACCTCGGGGTTGAAGCCCGCGTACACGACCGCCGGCACGCGATGGTGCCAGCAGATCGAAGCGAGCATCCGGTCAAGGTCAACCGGCCGGTCCCCATGACGGATCGATGCTGTCATCACGAGGACACCGAACCGGATGTGGTGCTCGCTGGTCGTGGTGGTCACAGCCATCAGGTCCTGGTTCGAGTGGACCGTGTAGCGGCACCCGGGCCAGCCCAACCGCCACCTCAACATGTCAGCGGTCCAGTGCAGCGCCCAGCCTGACTTCGGACGGGGAGTGGCCTCGACCGCGTCGGCCAAGCGCGCGAAGTCGGCACTGTCGAGGTACTCGGGGGTGACGAGGGTGTGGGTGACCCCAGGAGCCGGAAGTGCGAGCGGGAGGTGGAGCTTCACCGGAAGCGGCTCCACGAGGCCCGTCTTCTTGATCCCAGCCGCCCGGGCCAGGCGCGGCTGTGCCACGCGCTCGACAGGACCCGTGGAGGACGCGTTCGTGACGCCGTAGACACCGCCCAGGCCCGACTTCCTCGTGCGCTCGACCAGCTCGAGCAGCGTCTTGACATAGGTACCCCGGCCGTGCTCGCCGGGGGCCGAGGAGGAGTTCAACAGGAGAAGGAAAACCCGCTCCTTGTCGGCACTGCGCAGGAGGGTGGGCACGCCACCGATGTGGCATATGCGGCTCGCGTCCCTGTCGAGGTCCTGGGCCACGACCGGCCCCGTAGGGTTGCGGTCATAGACCCACTCGAGGAACTGCGGGTTCGACCACCGGGGGCTGGGGAGCACGGTCCGCAGAAGCGCCAAGGTCTGCTCGTGGTAGGCACGGCGTTCCTGGTCCATTGGTGTGCACTCCCTTGGATCGAGAGGCGAGATCCTCGCGAGCCGGTGCGGTTGGTGCACCGGCGAACCCGGGCCGAATCTAGGTCAATGGCCCTCCCCCCGCCTACACCGCTGCTGGATCTGGGGTTCGATCATCTTGCTCCACGTGCTTGGCTGGGCGGCGAGCGAGCCATCTTCTCGGTCGCGGGTACACACCGACACCCGATGAGCCAGAGGGCTTGCAGACCCGCCATCTGACCAGCAGAGAATCCACAGCGATCGCGGCCAGCACCATCGCCACCGCGTCCACCGCCACGCGGTACCGGATGACCCCGAAGCTCATCGCCACCAGATCCACAACGACGACGACAAGCGCGCCGATCGGTATCAACGGGACACCTCGCCTGCGAAGCAGCACGAGACCGT
>JAHFUU010000080.1:0-4230 GCA_023264915.1 Microthrixaceae bacterium
ACCGCCAGGCTCGGCCAGATGTCGGTCATGGCTGAGTCGTTCGACGACTACTACCGCCCCCAAGGGAGGCGGCCAGCTGCGGGCCGGTACATCTCCTTCAACTTGATCCTGAGCAACGACGGGGAGCTGCCACAGGACATCTCCCTGCGCGACTGCTTCGAGGTGAGGGACGAGACCGGGTGGGCCACGAACCTCGCTCCAGCTGACACGGGATCTCGAAGCTCTCTGGATGGACCGATCCCGGCTGGCGGAGAACGATCCGGTCAGGTTCTCGCTGACGTTCCCGCCGATGCTGATGAGCTCGACCTGTACTTCACCTGTGACGCCTTCGGGGACGCACGGACGGCGGTACGGCTCACATGACCAGGCGTGAGCCACCATCCCGATGCGAAGCCCTGGTGCATCCGGTCATGGTCTGTTCGGTCGCGTTGCTCGTGGTCAACGATCACTGGCTCAAGGGGCGAGGGCCGGCTCTGTTGACAGGGAAGCTGTCTGATCTGGCGGGGGCCGTCGTGGCGGTGGTCCTGGTCGGTTGCATGCCCGGTCTCCTGGCACGGGCCTGTGGCCGACCGAGGGGGCCCGCGCAGGCGGTTTCTCGCTCGCACGCCACTGGTGCGGCGCTTGTGGTTGTCGGGATGGCCGCCATCGCGAAGACAACATCGGGCGGAGCCGCCATGGCTTCCGCACTGCTCGGGTGGGTGCGCTGGCCTTTGGATGTGGTCAGCTCAGCTGCACTGGCTGCCCCGAAGCCCTCGCAGTTCGCCGCTGACCCCGGCGATGTCTTGGCCGTGGCTCTGGGTGCTGGCGTCGCCCTCTGGGTTCTCTCAGGTCACAGAAGGGACCTCGACACCCTCGCGGTAGAAGATGTAGAGCCCTTCGATCAGCTCCTTCAGACCAGCGCTGGTGGCGCCCTGGGCCAGGTGCACCGTGATGATGTTCGCGTAGAGGTGCACGGATTCGACCCCGCCGTGCTCCAAGAGGGTTCGGGCCAGCCGGGCGGTCGGTGAGTCGCCGACCGCATCGGCCACAGAGCGGTAGAGGTCATGGCCCATCCCCGACAGGGTGCGGTTGATCTCGAACCGGACGACCCCTGGAGTGCCGGTCGGCTTCTCGATGACGGTGACTGGCTGGCCCATAGGTCACGCCAATGTAATGGCGGGTTCGTGCCTGGAGGAAACTTCGGCCCGGCACATCCAAAGGCCCATCCCACGCACAACCCGCTGTGGGCCACCGAGATGGCGTCGGGGCCCATGTGCACGATCCTGCCGCCCAGCGACGCCGCGGCCGTCGCCCGTTGAACCGGTCGCGGATCTGAGCGTCATGGGTTCGCCCCGACGAGCCAGGAGGGATAAATTGACCGAACGGTCAAGTAAGGGGGACCAGCATGCCAGAGATCACACTCGAAGCGTTCAAGGCCGACGTGAAGGGCTTCCTCGACTCGAACGCGGACCTGCGTGAGGTGCGCAGCGCCGCGACCAAGTGGGGTGAGGGATCCGATGACGTCTCCCTGTTCGAAGAGGTCGACCGCGAGCGTGAGCTGGCCGACCTCGCCGCAGCAAAGGAGTGGCGTGCGAAGCGCTACGACGCGGGGTTCGGATGGATCACCGGGCCCGCCGAGTTCGGGGGCCGCGAGCTCCCCCAGGCATATGACCGTGCCTATATCTCACTTGAATCCAACTACAGGGTCCCCAACCAGGGGTTCTTCGGCA
Organism: Microthrixaceae bacterium; assembly: GCA_023264915.1. Taxonomy (GTDB): domain Bacteria; phylum Actinomycetota; class Acidimicrobiia; order Acidimicrobiales; family Acidimicrobilacustridaceae; genus JACPNV01. The sequence continues at coordinate 1,710 of JAHFUU010000080.1, forward strand.
TCGGGCTCGGCATGGTGGCACCCACCATCAACGATCACGCAAGCCCCGAGGTGAGAGGGGACCTGCTGCCGAAGATGTATCGGGGAGACATCGTCGGTTGCCAGCTCTTCAGCGAACCAGGCGCAGGCTCAGACCTGGCGGGCCTTCAGAGCAGGGCCGAGCGCGACGGCGACGAGTGGGTGCTGAACGGCCAGAAGGTCTGGACCTCGGGCGCCCACTACAGCGACATCGGCGAGATCATCTGCCGGACCGATCCAGACCTGCCCAAGCACAAGGGCCTCACGGGATTCATAGTCGACATGAAGGCTCCTGGCGTCGAGGCGAGGCCCCTTCGCCAGATGACGGGCGGTGCGAACTTCAACGAGGTCTTCTTCACCGACGTGCGGGTCCCCGACACTCACCGCCTGGGAGAGGTCAACCAGGGATGGACAGTCGCGCTGACCACGTTGATGAACGAGCGTGCTTCGATCGGCGCCGGAGCTGGCGGCGGTGGCATGGGGCTGTCCGGCATCACCCGGCTCTCCCAGCTCGTCGAGCACTACGGGGTCGCTGACGATCCGGTCGTCCGCCAGAAGCTGATGGATGTCTACATCGGCTTCCAGGTCGCCAAGTACACCAACCAGAGGGCGATGGACAAGATCAAGTCAGGTCAGCTCCCAGGGCCCGAGATGTCGATCACCAAGCTGGCGCTCACCCGCAACCTTGCGATGACAGCCGAGTTCGTGGCGGGAGTGCTCGGCCCGCGGATCTGTGCCGACACCGGTGAGTGGGGCACCTTCTCGTGGGGCCAGTTGCTGTGTGGTGTGCCCGGGATGCGGGTTGCGGGGGGCACCGACGAGGTCCTGCGCAACATCGTGGGCGAGCGGGTCCTCGGTTTGCCCAAGGATCCGGGCATCGACTCGAAGACCGCCTTCCGGGACCTCTTGAAGAACTGACGGCGCTCCCGCCCGCGCGGGGCGCTGGCAAAGACAGACCGGCCGCAGCTCGGAGCTGTAGTGCTGGACCGTGAGCTCTGACAGAGCGATCTGATCCTGCGCTGCTCCAGGCTGCGGCCTGGTCTTGCTGGGATTGGGAGGAGTTGGCCCCAGGATCGCCGAACGGGCCAAAAGCTGGGGTAAAGCCAGACGCGAACCCGCCCCGGGCACAGGCGTTGGCTGCGCACGGGGCGGTCCGAGGTCGGTTGTCTGGTCTAGGTGCTCACGCCTCGGCCGGCGGTGGCGGGTTCTCCGAGAGCTGTTCCTTCAAGTTGTCGACGGTGCTGTCTTCGATGGAGTGGCGGATGACCTTGACCGGCTTGTAGGGCTGGAACGCTTCTGCCATCTCGTCGGCGTCACCCGAGGCACCCATCATCAACAGCATCGAGGTCCCATTGGTGAGCTCGGACTTCAGCTCGTCGACCATGGACGAATCGAGCCCCGAGCTCTTCATCGCCTTGCCGATCAGGCCGCCCACAGCGGCACCGCCGGCCCAGCCACCCAGGAACCACATTGGCGGGAACCACCAGAACAACAGCATCCCGAGAAGTGCGCCCCACAGGGCGCCGCCGGTGACCGAGCCATGAGGGGTGTGGGTGCTCACCCGGCCGGACTTGTGCTTCTCGATCACAGCGACGTCGTCGACCCAGGCCTTGCGCAGCTCGGTCAGGGCTCTGACGGCGTTGAGCGCCTGCTCGCCACCGTAGGTGCTGTCGAACTTCAGGATTATCAGATCGGCCACTACGGCCCCCTTTGGTCAGTGGTTGCTTGAACGGCGTGAGTCTAACGGGCCAGATGTCACATCCGCGGTGCCGGGTTCTGGCGCATCGCCCGCAGACCCGAGAGACCCACCCACGGCTTCTCATGTGGCAGCAGGCCCGCGGGTTGCCTTGAGCGAACAGTTGTTCGATACTGGCGGGATGGGTGCTGCAATGCCGATGTCCCTGGCGCATCCCCGCCCGGTATCGCTTGCACATGAACATGTGCTGGCAGTTCGTGACCCGCTTGCGCCCTTGCTGCCTGGTGGAGCGCTGCAGCGTGGAACAACCGTAGGCGTCTCGGGCAATGGTGCGACCTCTCTGGCGCTTGCCATGGCCGCCGGCCCGGCCATGGCGGGTTCCTGGGTGGCATCGGTGGGAGCGGTGTCGGGGTGGTCCGCCGCGGCCGAGGCAGGTTTGCCGTTCGAACGTCTGGTGGTGATCGATGATCCTCCCGCCGATCGCTGGGCGACGGTTGTCGCCGCACTGATCGGGTCTTTCGATGTCATCCTCATAGCTCCCCGCCACCGAGTGCGTGCCTCTGATGCGCGCCGGCTCGCTTCGCGTGCACGCGAGAGGGGCACGGTCTTCATACAGGTTCCGGTGCATGGCCTGGCTGGCGTGCCCCATGCCGGCATCCGGTGCGGGCTAGAGGTTGACGTCTGCTTGCATGTAGATCAACAGCACTGGGCTGGCGTCGGTGATGGTCATGGCCACCTGAAGGGGTGCAGGGTCAAGGTGTCAGCGACCGGGCGCGGCCGAGCTGCCCAGCCTCGCCATGCAACGCTT
>JAHFUU010000080.1:4240-8414 GCA_023264915.1 Microthrixaceae bacterium
TCCAAGGCGACAGGCGCCCCACGTGTTGAACCAGGATGGTCGCATCCATCGGGCTGGGCCTCGATCCTCGCAGCCACAAGCGCCGGTCAGGACGATGGTCATATGGTGCGCTGACTGGCCTGCCGCCGCGGTGGGTGCAACACCGGATGAGCTCCTGGCTGTCGTCCACTCCAACCGGGTGGTGGCAGTGACACCCGCGGCGCGAGCCGGTGGTGTGCGACGCGGGCAGCGCCGCCGTGAGGCGCAGGGACGCTGCCCCGCTCTTGTGGTCGCCAAGCGTGACGAAGCTGCTGAGGCTCGGCGGTTCGAGCCCGTGGTGCAGGTGATCGAGGAGTTCACGCCACGCATAGAGCTGACACGGCCCGGGTCGTGTGCCTTTGCGACGCGTGGCCCGTCGCGCTACTTCGGTGGCGACGAGTCCTTGGCGCGCCAGATCATCTCACGTGTCGACAGTGTGCTGGACCCTCTCGGCTGGTCAGGTCATGTGAGGGTTGGTGCAGCCGATGGCCCCTTCGCTGCTTCGTTGGCTGCTCGTTCATCCCAGGGCACCGCGACGATCATCGACTCGGGCTCCACCCGAGCCTTCCTTGGCCCGCTCCCCGTCGAAGCACTTGAACGGCCAGAGCTGGCCGGTGTGCTGCGCCGGTTGGGAATCTGCACCTTCGGGCAGCTAGCTGCACTACCCGGTGCGGACATGGTCGCTCGCTTCGGCCTTGAGGGCCAGGCCGCTCACAGGCTGGCAGCGGGGCTCGACGAGCACCCACCCGCAACTGAGCTTCGTGTGCCAGACCTGGCCGTCAGCACCGAGATCGACCCTCCGGCCGAGCGTGTCGACGAGGCTTCGTTCATCGCCAAGGCACTGGCCGACGAGCTGCTCTCACGCCTCGATGCGCTTGCCCTGTCATGCACACGTGTGCTCGTCAGTGCCGAGACCGAGCACGGCGAGCGATCCGAGCGACTGTGGCGCCACGAGGGGTCCCTCACGGCGGCAGCTGTGTCTGATCGGGTGCGCTGGCAGCTCGACGGCTGGCTCAACGGGTCAGCCGCCAGACGCCCCACCAGCGGGATCGTGTTGTTGCGGCTGGCTCCCGATGAGGTCATGGCCGCTCATGGGCGACAGCTGGGGTTCTGGGGCTCTGAGACCGGTGCTGCTGATCGGGCAGCGCGGGCGGTTGCGCGGGTGCAGGGCTTGCTCGGGCCCGATGCCGTGCGGGTCATCGAGTGGAGAGGGGGTCGAGATCCCAGCGAGCAGGTGAGGCTGGTGCATGCACACGCGGTCGATCTCACCGCATCGCGCCCCTCGGCTCGCCGGGACTGGATCAACAGACCATGGCCGGGCCAGGTTCCAGCCCCGTCGCCAGCGATCGTGCACGAGTCGCCTCCGCTGGTGGGTGTGCTTGACGGGGCCGGTGAACCTGTGCGGGTGAGCGGTCGAGGGCTCATCAGCGCACCTCCCGCCACGGTTCTCATCGACAGCGACGCGCTCACGGTCATGTCCTGGGCCGGCCCCTGGCCAGTTGACGAGCGTTGGTGGGACCCCGACCTTCATCGACGGCGTGCCCGACTCCAGGTGGTCCTCTCCTCCCCCGGTGATTCGGCCGATCCTGCATCCCAGTCGGCGCACCTGCTCGCTGTCGAGGGAGGCAAGTGGCGGCTCGAAGCGACATATGACTGACCGTCGGCGGGGTCGGGGTCCCACCGGTGATGGGAAGCACGGCAAGGGCCGACGCGTGGGCCAGGCCGCCGAGGCGATGAAGACGAGGGGTCGACGATCCCATCTCTGGACATGACGCGGGCCGGGGCGGAGCCCGGCTCGCACTGGCCTGAGCTCCTAGCTGCCTGGGGGGCTGCGCCCCCACGCTCCCTCGCTGACGCTCGGGTGCTCCCCATCGGCGTCGGGCTCCCTGGCGGTCGCGCCGCCGCACGGCGCTTGCCACATCGCGGACAGATTGTCGATACCGGCACGGCAAGCGCCAAACAGCCTCGGGGGCTGCGCCCCCGACGCACCCTTCGGGTGCTCCCCATCGGCGTCGGGCTCCCTGGCGGTCGCGCCGCCGCACGGCGCTTGCCACATCGCGGACAGATTGTCGATACCGGCACGGCAAGCGCCAAACACTCTCCTCATCCTCGGGCGACCTGCCGCTCACAAGGAGCGACCAGAATCCAGCCCTGGGCCGGCCGGAACGGGGCCGTGCTGCATCACCTCGACCGGGGAGTGCTGCGATGAGCGATCGACGAGTTGCGTCACATGGTCTGGCGGTCGCGGCGGCGCTGGCCGTCTTCGTGCTGCCGGCTTGCAGTGCCCGGAGCACACCCACCAGCACAGGGACCCAAGCCACATCGATTGGTCCAACGAGCACACCCGCTCCACCAGCGGGGCCGGTGAGCTCGGTTCGGCAACCAACGACCGAATCGACCACGCCACCCTCCAGCAGCCCCACCCCGTCAACAGACTCGCCACCTGCGCCCTCCACGCCCCAACCCTCGTCCACCAGAGCCGGCGCACCCACGACCACCACGACACCTGCTGTTGCCGGTGACCCGACTGCCAGCATCGAGCAGGAGCTGAAGGATCTCGACAAGCAGCTCGACGACGCCGATCGTGACGCCAGCTCGACTCCCAGCAGCTGACCGAAGTCAGCTGCGTCTGCCGTCGATCGGGCGGCGGGGGCCGGGATCGCCGAACTCGGTGGTCTGGTAGCGCTCGACGTGCAAGCCGCGGGGCCACGCACCAGGACGAAGACCGGCCTTGCTCCACAGCATCGACAGGAACTCCTCGACGGAGGTGACCTGCTCCCAGACCGAGGGCAGGAAGGTTCCCCTGTGGGACCCGCCGGACACGAGCAACCCGTCGACCCCTGGCCTGACGACGGCGGCGAGCTGGGTGAGCGACCGGACCTCGATCGGCTCGAGCGGGCCGAGCACCGACACCTTCACCTCCATGGTCTCGAACTCCCCTGGAGTGAGAAGCGGGAGTCGCGGATCGGCGAACGCGGCATTCAAGGCATTCGCGGCGACGTCCTCCTGTAGGGGTCTGACCGGAGACATGGATCCGACACAACCCAGCAGCTGCCGGCCCTCTCGCAGGGTCACGAAGGATGCCCCGGGCTCGCGCGCCTCGATCGGTGGCCCGGGCTCGGCGTCGGGGATCGGGACCGGACCGAGCCTCCTGTGCTCGAGATGGGCACGGATGGCCTCGACCGCCGTGTCGAGCAAGAACCGCTGAGCGGCTCCAGAGATGGTCTCGGTCGTCATGTCAGCCGACCGCGAACGCGCCGTAGCCCACGACCCGATCACGGGGGCCGGCGGTGTCGCCGGAGTTGCGGAGGTCGAGGAGGGAGACGGGCAGATCGTGGCGGCGGGCGCTCTCGAGGATGCCTTGGACCGGAAAGGCGCCACAGGCGTCGCAGGGATCAAGGCGTGGGGTCCGAGCCACGATTGCCGCTGCCGTGTCACGGTCGAGCGTCCTTGCCTCGTAGTAGCCGTGGTAGTGGCTGAGATCGGTGCTCACCACGATGCGGGTCTCGTCTCCATCCCACAACACGTCGAGCACGTCGGCGACCTCACTCGGAGAGGCCTGCCCGACGATGATCGGCACGAGCGCGAAGCGGGTGCCGAGCACCCGCTGGAGGAACGGGACCTGCACCTCTAGGGAGTGCTCTGGTGCATGTGCACGATCGTCGAACACCACCCCGGCATGGAGGAGATCGACTCGATGGCGGCGAGGTCGATGGGAACCCTCCCGAGCGGCGTCTCCCACGCTTGTGCAGAGCTCAGAGCCATGCTTCGGACGGGCACCCGGTGCGCGGGCCCGAGGAGCACGACACGCTCAACCGTCTCACCCTGGCCGCGCCAGGGGGCATAGGCGTAGGCAGCGACGGGCCCGCTGTAGACGTAGCCGGCGTGCGGAGCGATTATCGCCTTGGGAGCGCCAGCTGCGTTGCCCGTGTCCCGAGAGCCTTCTGGGCCATCGGCGGGCCCAGTGGGTGCACGTCTCGCGCCTGGGTCACGGCTCGCTGCCTGGTTCAAGAAGCGGTCAATGGCCATTGACAGCTCACGTTCGTTGCCCGGATAGAACTGGCCGGCAACCGCCGGGCTCCGCACGCGCGCTGGCTGGTGGCTCCTCATGAGATGCGCACCTCTCCTCCGGCGAGCCGCACTGGCACTCGCTTCG
>JAHFUU010000531.1 GCA_023264915.1 Microthrixaceae bacterium
GCGACGATCCTGAACGCGAACTCGACGTTCAAGAAGTCAAACGCCAGGGACAGGGGCGCCCTGCGCCAGGGTGTGGCAGAACAGGTGCGCAGCCTCAGCTGCGCCTTCCATCTCACCACCCCCCATGACCGCATCGACGAGGCTCTCGGGCGGGCAAAAGGGTGCGACAACGGCTCAGGCTTGGCGGCTGACACCCGGACCCCCGAGCAGATCCTCGCCGACGACCAGGCTGCCGAGGCGAGGTCCCAGCAAGGTACCGGTGCGACTGCCCCACCTACGACCACGCCCGCCAAACCGGTGATTCGCAAGCCGACGCCTGACAACCCGATAAAGGTGTGGGTTGGCGGCGACTCGGTCGCCGGGTCGTTCGGGCCTGGCTTCCAGCGCATGTCAAGCGCCACGAAGATCTTCAACGTCGAGGTCGATGCCAAGGTGTCGTCTGGCTTGACCAGGCAGGACTACTTCAACTGGCCTCTCGCCCTTCGGGACACCGCCAAGAACAGCAGACCCGACGTCATGATCGTCATGTTCGGCGCCAACGATGCCCAGAACATGTCTCTCAACAACCAGGCCCTCGAGCGCTTCAGCCCCGATTGGCTGGCCGAGTACCGCAAGCGGGTCGGGTCGACGATGGACCTGATGCGAAGCCCGAACAACGACCGCCTCGTGTTGTGGATCGGTCAACCACCCATGTCGCCCAAGAGCGCTGCGACCGGCATGGACAAGCTCGACTACATCTTCGCCGAGGAAGCCCGCCAGAGGCCCTGGGTCGCCTACTTCGACTCGTGGCCGTACTTCTCTGACCCTGCGGGGGCCTATGCCCAGCGGCTCCCGATGGCTGACGGCAAGGAGGTGAAGGTCCGCGAGAACGACGGCGTGCACCTCACTGCCCAGGGAGCGGACCGGCTGTCCTGGGTCGTGTTCGGAAGGATGCGTGACTACATCGATCTCTCGGCAAACCTGTCCCCGCCACCCCTGGGTTCGCTCCCCCCAGCCGAGGTCAAAGAGCGCGCAGAGGTGCCCAAGCCCGCTGACTGGCCCTTGTGAACAGCCGATCAGGGGTGCGACGCGGTGACGGTGGTTGTGATCCCACCACGGACGTTCCAGGTCGTCTGCACGACCATCCTTCGAGGCTCGAGCGCCGCCACCAGATCATCGAGGATGCGGTTGGTGATGTCCTCATGGAAGTGCCCCTCGTCGCGGAAGCTCCACAGGTACAGCTTGAGGGACTTGAGCTCGACGATCCTGTCACCAGGCACGTAGGTCAGCGTCAGCTCGGCGAAGTCGGGTTGCCCGGTCATCGGGCAGGTGCAGGTCAGCTCTGGGGTCACGCAGCGGACCTCGTAGTCGCGCCCGGGCCTGGGGTTGTCGACGACCACGAGTTCGCGCGAGGGATCTGTTGGCATGACCCGAAGCTAGCGGGGCTCCGCCCCGGCCCGACGAGTCATGTGGCTGGGAGTCGCCCAACCTCAGAGGGTGCCAGCACGCCGTCGCCGCGCCTCGAAGCTGAGTCCCTCAAGCCTTGCGCGAAGCGACAGCTCGGGGCCGCTGGGTACCTGCGCGCGGGGCTCGGCACGAGCCCTGGCGGCCTCTGCCCTGAACCGCTGCGCGTCCGCGAACCTCACCACGGTGGCACCGCCTTGAGCATGGATCCCAACGCGGTCACATATGTCCAGCGCACCGGCCGTGGTGAGCCCGAACTCGTCTGCGAGCTCCACGAGGCTCGCATCCTTGGAAGCAGGACCTTGCACCTGCTCACGGGCAGCCGCGGGACGGGGCACACATGCGGACCGAGTTGACTGCCCCTTGGATGCCAGCCGGTCGAAGACGTCGACGAAGTCCTCTTCGCCAGAACTGAGGGGTGTCAGCACCATAGGTCGCCTTGTTGATCGGCAGCCTCGCCCCGCCTCATGAGTCATTTGACCCAGAAGGCGATTGGTGCGTCCCCGGCCGTCCGCGCCGATCAGTGCCGTGGCCCGATACCGGGGTAGCCTCAGCGCTGCCCATGCTTGACCATGTGTTCACCGACGCCATCGGCGCTCTCCGCGACGCCTTTGAGAACGCCCTGCTCGAACGGCAGGCCTTCGAGGAGCGGTTCCAAGTCGACGTGCTGCTCGGAGACATGACCTGGGAGACCAGCTACGGGCTCCCAGGCGAGGGCCTCCCGCCGCGCGTGCAGGCCGACATCACCCTCGAATGGCCGACCTGGGCCCAGACGGCCTACCGCACCTGGTACATCGGCGACGAGATGGACGATCCGCCAAGGATCGACATCGAGATCGTCCTCCGGGTGCAACGCCTGACTTCGAGCCCCGCTCCCCAGCAGCTCCTCGATGCCCTTCCCGGGCAGAGCCCCCCTATCGGATCCGAACGCCTCGAGCGTTCTGGTCCCACTGTAGAGACGGTCTATGCCGCCAGCCTCGACGACCCTGAATACGCAATCGAGGTCTCATATGAGGGCTCATACGAGCTCGATGAGGCAACGCTGGCGGATGGTTCGATTCTCGACGACCACTTCGGTGCGATGGGCGGATGGATCTCCTCGACTCTGGTTCGAGTCGGCGACCTCCCCTTTGACTTCCTCCCACCGCTGGACGAACCGCCCTTTGACCCACTCGACGGGTGAGAGCGACTACCTCAGAAGTCCTTAGGCAAAGGGAGAAGGTCATCGAAGTCGGGGGCACGCCTGCCGCCCTTGGCTGCGAATGACTCCAACATGTCAGTGGGTTGGAACATGCCAGCCTGCCAGGTTGCGATGAAGTTGAGACCGTCCTCG
>JAHFUU010000081.1 GCA_023264915.1 Microthrixaceae bacterium
CACCAGGAGCACCAGCGCCCGGCGAACCGGCGGCGAGAACGCCAGGCACCGGCACGGCAGCAGCCGGAACTCTTGATCCGGGCAGCACTGAGCAGTTGATCACACACCTCGACATCGGGATCTGGCACGATCCGGTGATCGACACCGTCGGCCACGACCCCAGGTCCGCGTACGTCGAGCACTTCTGGCTCGGGGTGCTCGGCCCCTCCACCATCTTGATGTTCAGGAGGATGGCTCTGGCACTCGACACGAGCCCGGCGGGCTTCCGCCTCGACACGATCGACACGGCGGCCGCCCTGGGCCTGGCCGCGCGCGATCGCCGCGACAGGAGCCAGTCCCCCGTCCTGCGGGCCCTCAGGCGGAGCTGCACCTTCGGGCTCGCGCGGCAGGTCGCCGAGGACGGGTTCCTCATCAGGACGAGGTTCCCGCCCCTGACCAGGCGGCAGCTCGATCACCTGCCCCGGTCGGTCCAGCGCGAGCACAAGCAGTGGGTCGAGCGCGACGCTCGCCGAGAGGTGCAGACCGAGGCACGCGAGCGTGCCCGGCGACTCGCGCTGTCCCTCGTCGAGCTGGGCGAGTCCTACGACGGCACCGAGCGCCAGCTTCATCGCTGGAAGTTCCATCCCGCAGTCGCGCACGATGCCGTTCGGTGGGCACACGGCGAGGGGCTGAAGCAGGCAGGTTCCGCCTCGACCTCACCGAGCACGGCAGGCAACGGCCCACGTGCTGCCGGCCCCGCCGCGTGAGCGGCACCCTGCCCGGAGGCGGGCCCCGTCAACGACGACGCAGCCCGCCTCCGGCAATCACGCCTTGTCGGTGAGCACCCGCCCCAAGAGATGAGCCGGCCACCGGCTCGAACCAGTCACAGGACTTGTCGGACCGGGGCGGAGCCCGGTCAAGGGGTCCTTGTCGGACAGCCGGGGCGGAGCGCCAACCTCTGGCCGAGGCAAGATCGAAGATGCCGGGGAGCAGCCCAACGTGTCACTCGGGCGCATCTTCGGGCTTGCCCGTGCGAACCGTGAGCGGCAGCGAGCGGTCCGTTCGCACGGAACCAGGTGTGAGCGCCAGAGGCGCCCCAAGAGATGAGCCGGCCACCGGCTCGAACCAGTCACAGGACCTTTCGGACCGGGGCGGAGCGGTCAGCGGGCGGGCTTCTTGAAGGTGCGCATGAGCTCGACAAGGAGGCGGACGCCGTACCCGGTACCGCCCTTGACTACCTCACCGTCGATATCGGTGCTCCATGAGGTGCCCGCGATGTCCAGATGCGCCCAGGGGATGCCCGGCCCAACGAACTCGCCCAGGAAGAGCGCCGCTGTGATGGCACCTCCACTTGCCGACTTGCCGACGTTGCGCAGATCAGCCACATCAGAGTCGAGGTTCTTGCGGTAGTCGCCGGGAAGTGGCAATCCCCACAGACGCTCACCGGCTCGGCTCGCCGCCGCACTCACCATCTCGGCCCAAGAGCTGTTGTTGGAGAACAGGCCGGCGATCTTGGATCCGAGCGCGGTCTCGACAGCTCCGGTGAGGGTGGCCAGGTCGATGATCGCGTCCGGGAGGGCCTCTGTGGCGAGTGCGAGAGCGTCAGCGAGCAGGAGCCGGCCCTCCGCGTCGGTGTTGAGCACCTCGACCGTCTTGTCGTTGCGCATGCGCAACACGTCACCTGGCCGGGTCGCGCCCCCGCCGATCATGTTGTCGGTGAAGGGCAGGAACGCTCGCACCTCACAGCGGGGGCGCACCGAGCCGAGAACTGACATTGCACCGACGACTGCTGCCGCGCCCGCCATGTCTCCCTTCATGGCCATCATCTGGTTGCTCGACTTGACCGAGAGCCCGCCTGAGTCAAAGGTGACGCCCTTTCCGACCAGGCCGAGGCGGCCGCGTGCTGGGCCCGCCGGCGCATAGCGCAGCTGGACGAACACCGGGGGCTGGGTCGATCCGCGATTGACACCGATCAAGCCACCAAGGCGCTCCGCTTCGATCTGGTCCCTGTGCCAGATCGTGCACTCCAGACCGGCCTGCGCGGCTAGTGCTTCGATGCGCTCAGCTGCAACAGCCGGTGTGAGGTCAGAGCCGGGCTCGTTGACGAGGTCACGTGCAAGGGCGACTCCCTCCGCGATCCGGCTGCCGACGTCGAGGGTGCCCTGGACGCGCTTGCCGCCGAGTGACACCACGCAGACGCGCGCGATCCTGGACGGCTCGGGGTTCGACTTGTACAGGTCGTACTGGTAGGTCCCGAGCTGAAGGCCTTCTGCCAGCGCTTGGGCCATCGCGGGGCGAGCTGTCGTGTCCACCGCCGCGTCGAGCAGGCAGCAGGCCACGCCCTGGTGGCGGAACGCTGCTCGAGCGGCGACTGCTGCTGCCCGGCGCATCACGTTGGCGTCAACCGAGCTCGAGGGACCCAAGCCGATCAGGAACAGCACCGTGCCGTGCCGGCCCGGCATCACGGCGACCTGGTCGACCTTGCCCTCGAACCCCCGCGCTCGCAGGTACCGCCAGTCGGCTTCGGGTGGGAGGTCATCCTCGGCGTCGATGCCCGCGCTCGGGTTGCCGGGGTCCTGTGGCCCCGCAGCTCCGAGATGATCGCTGCAAGCGGGGATGAGCACCGCTGAGACGTCTGCGGGGATGTCTCTCACCAGTTCGAGGTCGATCGCCATGCCGTCGCTCCAACGGTCGCACAGGTTGCACTCGCTACCTGACCCGTGACACTAACTGGCCTGCGTCCAGCCATCCGGAAGCAGCGGTGCTCAGGCGTCCAGAACGCCTCCAGACCCGGGTCCGGATCGCCGGGGCATGAAGACCGCTTCGGGGTCAGCGGCGCGGCCCTCGTGGGAACCAGCGGCTTTCGGGTAACGGTTCGAGCGTCGGTAGGCTCGGAACCCATGGGGCCACGACACGCCTACCTGGACGCCGTCAAGGAGCGTGCGATCATCTTCGACGGCGCGTTCGGCACGGGGGTGCAGGAGAGGGACCTGGCCGCTGATGACTTCGGCGGCCCCGAGCTCGAGGGCTGCAACGAGATGCTGGTCCTCACGCGTCCCGATGTCATCGGCGAGCTGCACGCCGCCTACCTCGATGTCGGGGTCGACGCTATCGAGACGTGCACCTTCGGTGCCTTCGGAGTGCCGCTCGGCGAGTACCAAATCGCCGACAAGGCCTATGACATCAACCTACGGGCCGCCCAGATCGCCAGGGAGGTCGCGGCTGGATACTCCACGAGTGCCAGGCCCAGGTTCGTCGCGGGCTCGATGGGTCCGGGCACCAAGTTCGCCACACTCGGTCAGATCCGCTTCGCGGAGCTGCGCGACGACTACGAGATCCAGGCTAGGGGACTCATCGACGGTGGCTGCGACCTGTTGATCATCGAGACCCAGTTCGACCTGCTCGGCGCCAAGGCTGCGATCATCGGCTCGCGTCGCGCCATGCGCTCTGCGGGACGGCAGCTCCCCATCCAGGTCCAGGTCACCATCGAGCTGACCGGCACGATGCTGCCGGGGACCGAGATCGGTGCCGCCCTCGCCGCTCTCGACGCGATGAAGGTCGACTCGGTCGGCATCAACTGCGCAACCGGACCCGGCGAGATGGCAGAGCACCTGCTTTACCTGTCACAGCACTCCCGCATGCCGATCGCGTGCCTGCCCAACGCAGGGCTGCCTTCGGTCCTCGACGGCAAGATGCACTATGACCTCACGCCAGACCAGCTCGCTGAGCACCTTGCGCGCTTCGTCGGTGAGCTTGGCGTGCAGATCGTGGGCGGCTGCTGTGGCACGACTCCCGCCCATCTCCAGGCGGTGGTCGAGCGCTGCGCCGATCTCACACCCGCGGCCCGCTCGGTCGAGCACGAGCCGGGCGCGACCTCCATCTACTCCTTCCAGCCGTTCCACCAGGACACCTCGTTCCTGATAATCGGTGAGCGAACCAACGCCAACGGCTCCAAGAAGTTCCGCGAAGCGATGCTCGACGCCGACTGGGACACGTGTGTGGCCATGGCCAAGGACCAGGTCAAAGAGGGCGCGCACGTGCTCGACGTCTGCGTCGACTATGTCGGGCGGGACGGCACCGCCGACATGGACCAGCTCGTCGGCCGCTACTGCACCCAGTCCGCCGTGCCGGTCGTGCTGGACTCCACCGAGCCCCCTGTGTTGGAAGCTGGCCTGGCTTGGCTGGGCGGGCGGGCCATCCTCAACTCGGCCAACCTCGAGGACGGCGACGCAGAGGGCTCACGTTTTGACCGTGTCATGACCCTGGCGCGGGAGTACGGGGCGGCAGTCATCTGCCTGCTCATCGACGAGCAGGGCCAGGCGCGCGATCTCGAATGGAAGATGCGGGTCGCGCATCGCATCGCCGATCTGGCGACCAACCGCTACGGGCTCGAACCCTCCGACTTGCTCTTCGACGCGCTCACCTTCCCGCTCTCGACCGGTGACGAGGCTCTCCGGGGAGACGCGATGGCCACGATCGAAGCCATCGGGCGCATCAAGTCAGAGATCCCAGGCGCTTGTACGGTGCTCGGCCTTTCCAACGTGAGCTTCGGTCTCAAGCCCGCTGCCCGCCATGTCCTCAACAGCGTCTTCCTGCACGAATGCGTGCAAGCTGGCCTTGACGCCGCGATAGTGCACGCTGCACGGATCCTGCCGCTGTCAAAGGTCCCCGAGAGCCAGCGCGAGGTCTGCCTCGACCTCATCCATGACCGCCGCGACCAGCAGACGGGATACGACCCGCTGGCAAAGCTCATCGATGTGTTCGCCGACGTCCAGGCGACGGCTGTCCAAAAGGAGGACCGCTCGGGTTGGCCGGTCACCAAGCGGCTCAGCCAGCGCATCATCGACGGGGACCGGGACGGGCTCGACGCTGACCTCGACGAGTGCCTCGAGTCGACCCCCGCGCTGGACATCATCAACGACACGCTGCTGGCGGGCATGAAGGTCGTCGGCGAGCTGTTTGCCAGCGGCGAGATGCAGCTGCCGTTCGTCCTCCAGTCCGCAGAGACCATGAAGGCCGCCGTCTCTCACCTCGAGGGGCACATGGATCGCGAGGACACGGGCGGCAAGGGCAAGATCGTCCTGGCCACGGTCAAGGGCGACGTCCACGACATAGGCAAGAACCTCGTCGACATCATCTTGACCAACAACGGCTACGAGGTGCACAACCTCGGGATCAAGGTGCCCGTCGCAGACATGATCCAGCGGGCCAGGGAGGTCTCTGCGGACGCCATCGGCATGAGCGGCCTGCTCGTCAAGAGCACTCTGATGATGCGAGACAACCTCGAGGTCCTGAACGACGCTGGCATCGGTCAGATACCGGTGCTGCTCGGTGGCGCAGCCCTGACCCGCTCCTATGTCGAACGTGACCTGCGAGGGGTCTACGAGGGACGGCTGTTCTACGGCAAGGATGCCTTTGAAGGCCTTGCGGTCATGGACCGCCTGGGGGAGATGCGCCGGACGGGTTCTGACGACCCCGCCTGGGGCCTTGAGCCTTCGGTGTCTCGGACACCAGCGCGCTCGGGCACGGGCCACACGGCACCTGGTCGGTCCCCCGGTACCTCGCAGCGCTCACCCGAGGTCGAGACCGACAACGTCGTGTTCAGGCCGCCGTTCCTCGGTAGCCGTGTGGTCAAGGGCATCGCACTGGACGAGATCGCGGGCTTCATCAACGAGACGGCGCTGTTCCGCAACCAGTGGCACTTCCGGCCAGCTGGCGGCGACCCACCCGAGACTGACGCCGAGTTCAAGGAGCGCATCCGCCCCGTGCTGCGCGAGCAGCTCGCCGAGGCCAGGTCCTCTGGGATCCTCCTGCCCCAGGTCGTGTACGGGTACTTCGCCGTCAACAGCGAGGGAAACGACCTGATCGTCTACAAGGACGAGTCCCGCTCCGCGGAGTGGTTGCGGTTCGGGTTCCCGCGCCAGCAAGAGGCACCGTTTCTTTGCATCGCCGACTTCTTCCGGCCCACGAGCACCGGCGAGACCGACTACGCGGCCTTCCACATCGTCACGATGGGCGCGAGGGTCAGCGAGCGGGCCCGCGAGCTGTTCGAGTCCAACCACTACCAGGACTACTTGCTGGTTCACGGTCTGGGCGTCGAGATGGCCGAGGCTACAGCCGAGCTCTGGCATCACCGCATCCGGCAGGAGTGGGGGTTCACCCGCGAGGATGCGACCTCGCTGACCGGCCTCTTCCGCCAGCAGTACAGGGGCGGGCGCTACTCGTGGGGCTACCCTGCCTGCCCCGACCTGGAGGACAACCTCAAGGTCGCCGAGCTCCTCGACGCCGGCCGCATCGGCATCGAGGTGAGCGAGGAGACCGGCTTCCAGTACCAGCCCGAGCAGACCACCTCGGCGATCATCTGCCACCATCCCAAGGCCAAGTACTTCGTCGCGCGCTGAACGGTGCGGCCCTCCGGGCACTGCCGTTCTGCATTCTCCGCAGATCTGTACAAGAATGCCGCGATGGCTGAGAACACCCCCTTGAAGAACCCGTGGCCGGCGAGATTGGCGATCCCGGTTGTCGCGGCCGCGCTGCTGGCCGGCGCCTGCTCCAAGTCCGAGAACACGACGACGGCAGCCAACGGCTCCACCACGACGGCCGGGGGCGGCAAGACCACCCAGGCCACCAGCGGTACCGGGTCCTCTGGCACCACCAAGGGCACCAACAAGAGCACCAACAGCCTCAACGGCCAGAAGGTGTGGTTCCAAGGCTTCCGCTACGAGCTGGGCGACATCAGCTACGACTCGTCTTCTTACGTGGTGACGATCAGGGCCAAGGTCACCAACCTCGGCAACGAGACCGCGTCACCCGCGCCACCCGTGGCACTGGTCAAAGGCGGTGAGCAGATAGCTACCGGCAACCTGCCCGAGCACCCCGACATCACCGGGGGCAAGACCGTCGATGCGAAGATCGAGCTCAACATGACCTCGTCCTCGATCGGCTCGTTCACGACAGATGGCGTCTCGCTCGTGTTCACGATGGGGAGCGCCTACCAGGAGGCGACGGTGCCTCTCGACGGCAAGGGCAGCGCGGTGACCCTCGAACCCGTCGACCAGAAAGAGGCTGTCAAGCCGATCACCATCGGCAACGTGACCATCACGCCCAAGTCCGTCGAGGTTCGCTATGACCTGCCCGACGACCACACGATCGAAGCAGACGCCGGGTATGCGTTCCTGCTCATCAGGGCCTCCACGAAGAACACCGGCTCGGGCATCGTCGGCTACCTCACCCAAGGCGTGAAGCTCACGACGAACACCGGCACCTACACCGCAGAGTTCATCGGTGACACCAGCGTCGAAGGCAGCCAGACCAACGAGAAGACCAGCTTCTACTTCAAGATCAAGACGCCGACCGAGGGTGAGTGGACGCTCGACCTGACCGACCAGCCCTTCGGCCCCGACGGTGAGACCGTCAGTGCCTCACAGAAGATCACACCCAGCAGCAAGGGCACCACGGGCACCACGCGGTAGCACCAGACGCGATGGCACCCGACGCGATGGCACCCGACGCTGATCGGCCTACAGTCGGCCGATCAGCTCGGTCATCTTGGCATCGAAGTCAGCAACGGACAGCAGCCCGGCGTCGCGCAGCACGCACAGCCTGTTGATCATCGCGACCGCTTCATCTGATTCGAGCTTGCCTGGAACATGACCGAGATCAGGCCGCCCTGAGATCTGGTCGGGCTCAGGTCTCTGTGTGCCGTTCAGAGCGACACCAGCGAGCCCGCCTCTCTGCGTGCGGTCGGGTGTGCCGGCAGACGCCCCGGCGACGGGACAGCCAGATGTCCCATCCACCTCAGGCGTACCGGAGATCGGGAAGATCTCGACTATCTCGAGGGCCTCGGCTGAGGCTCCACCCGCGGCCCCCCCGTCGGTGAGGTCGATGACGGTGATCGAGTCAGAACGCAGGTCGATCGCAGCGCCCGGACCTGCCTGCGCACCACCGAGCCTGTGGCCTTGCTGATCAGCCAACTTGAGGCTCTCGATCAGGTGGAGCAACGACGCAGACCTCCGGGCCATCGCTGCCACCCGCATACCACGGTCGGCCACCGCAGCCCGGTCCCGGACAAGGGCCGCCTCGTGGGCGTCATATGAGGGGAGGTCGAGCACTGCTATCTCGATCGGATCGCAGCTGCCCTCTGCATCGGTGCCCGCGGCCACATCGGCGGCTGCCCGGGGAACCCCGAGATCTCCGCTGAGATCGTTCCACCTGTTGCGGGCCCTGCGAAGCTCGATCATGGCGTCGCGGTAAAAGGGAGCCTCTTCGTGTTCGGCCGGCGCACCAGAGCCGCTACCTGCAAGCATCGCGTCCACCCTTGACCTTGCCCTGCACATGTCTTGAGCGGCATTCGGCCTGGGCACACCCGATGG
>JAHFUU010000532.1 GCA_023264915.1 Microthrixaceae bacterium
TCGAAGTTGATGTCGGCCCACTTGAGCCCGAGCGCCTCGCCGCGTCGCAGCCCGGTCGAGATCAACAGCACCCACAGCGCCGACAGCCGATCGTCCGCCACGGACTCGACAAACGTGCGCGCCTCTTGCGGGTTCCAGCACTTCATCTCGGTGTGCCGCGGCCGGGGCGGGTCGACGAGCTCGACCGGGTTCTTCGCGAGCAGACCCCAGCGCACGGCGTCGCTCATGGCGTGCTTGAAGATGCGGTGCACGTAGTTGACGGTCTTGGCCGACAAGCCCTTCGGCGTCTTGCCCCGGCGCGAGCCGGACTCCATCAGGTCGGCGTAGAGCCCCGAGATCTGGTGAGGCTTGAGGTTGGCCATCTTGACCTTGCCGATGTTGGCGACGACGTGATGGGTGAGCATGCTCGTGTAGCTCTCATGCGTCTTGGCCCGGATCGTCGGCTTCATGCCGCGCAGCCACTGCTCGCAGAACTCGCCGACGGTCATCTGGCCCGGGTCGGCCCAGTTGCCGGTGCGCACCCGCTCGAGCGCCTCGGTGAGCGCGTCCTGCGCCTCCTTCTTCGTGCGGAAGCCGCCGACCCACTTCTGGCGCTTCGTGCCGGTCGTGTCGTCCCTGCCGAGGTAGAGGACGTAGGAGTACGACTTGCCTCGCTTGATAACGCTGCCACGCATAGTGACGATCCCTTCGTGTCGACGCCGATCGAAATCGGCGGTCCTGTAGTTGTACGCAGGGCCAGTGACACGCAAGGTCCGACGATCGCGCGCGAACGTCCGTTTCGCGGATTAGCAAGGGATTAGCAAGCGCCTTCGAGAAAAGCAGAGGCCGGTTCGAAAACCGGCCGTGACCTGCACTTCTCTTGCGCGCTCGGAGGGACTCGAACCCCCAACCTTCTGATCCGTAGTCAGATGCTCTATCCAATTGAGCTACGAGCGCCGGTGGGCCACAGATCCTACCAATCAAGCTGGTCGCACCTCCACACTGGATTCGCGATTTGATCCGCCTCACGGGGCGCGAGGTTCGGCCGGAGGGCTTGTGGCAGCGGTTCGCTTCCCTAGGCTGGTCGGGCCGGTACCAAACGAGCGGGCGAAGTACCTCCGGGAGTCGCAGTGGCCGCAACGGACCAACCCAGGCTCTACCCCCAACAGCAGTTCTCGCCGCCATCGGGGGCCTGCGAGATCCTGCTGGTCCGCCACGGCGAGTCCGCACCCGTCGTCTCTGGGAAGGACTTCCCCCTCGTGGATGGCCACGGCGACCCGTCACTGTCGCAGCGGGGCCACGACCAGGCAGCCCTGCTGGCAGCCCGCTTGCGGGTCGCGCCCATCGCAGCGATCTACGTCACCAACCTGCGTCGCACCCATGAGACCGCCGCTCCTGTCGCCACCGAGCTTGGCATGGCACCCATCGTCGAACCCGACCTTCGCGAGGTCTATCTCGGTGAGTGGGAAGGCGGGCTGTTTCGCCAGAAGGTTGCCGAGAGCGACCCGATCGCCATGTCGATGTGGGCCGAAGGTCGCTGGGACGTCATCCCAGGGGCCGAGACCAATGACGCGCTTCGAGCCAGGACAGTTCCTGCGCTCGCCCGCATCGCAACCAACCACCCCGACTCCCGTGTGATGGTGGTCGCCCATGGCGGCGTGATCGGCACTCTCCTCGCTCATGCCACCGGCGGCCGGCCCTTCGCGTTCGTCGGTGTGGACAACGCCTCGATCAGCAACCTCGTGATCATCGGTGAGCGTTGGATTCTCCGTCGCTTCAACGACACGGGCCACCTCGAGGACGACCTCTCACCAGGCACCAACGAACCAAATGGCTAACAGGGGGGTGCTGCGGTCGCGATGCCGTTGGCCGAGGCCCACCCGGAAAGGTCACGCCTGTCGATTGCTGCTGCCATGAGGTCTGGGAAGAGGTCAGGCGTGCACGCGAATGCCGGCACACCGAGCGCGGCAAGGGCTGATGCGTTGTCGTGGTCATATGTGGGGGCACCGCTGTCGCAGAGCGCCAGCAGCGCGATCAAGGTCACCCCCGCCCCTACGAGCGTTGCGGCACGCTTGAGCATCTCGTCGCGGACCCCACCCTCGAGCAGGTCGCTGATCAGCACCAGGATCGTGTCCTGGGGCCGTTGCACCAGACCCTGGCAGTACGAGATGGCCTGGTTGATGTCGGTACCTCCTCCGAGCTGTGTGCCGAACAGGAGCTCGACGGGGTCCTCGAGCTCAGCGGTGAGGTCGACGACCGAGGTGTCGAACACCACCAGAGAGGTGCGCAGCGCACGAACCGACGCCATGACTGCACCGAACACGCTCGAGTACACGACCGAGTCGGCCATCGAACCGCTCTGGTCGATGCAAAGGATGACGTCCTTGGCAACCTCTGATTGCCTGCGGCCGTACCCGACCAGTGTCTCAGGTATGACGGTCCGGTACGTGTCCTGGTAGTGGCGGAGGTTCGCTCGGATCGTTCGGTCCCAGTCGATGTCGACGTGCCGTGGCCGCTTTGTGCGCGCGGCGCGGTTGAGGGCGCCCGTGATTGCCTGGCGGGTCCGGCGATCAAGCCGCTCCTCGAGGTCAGCGACGACTTTCGCCACGACCTGGCGGGCTGTGGCCCGGGTCTTGGTGGACATGACTCGATTGAGGCTCAACAAGGTGCCGACCAGGTGCACGTCGGGCTCGACTGACTCGAGCACCTCGGGTTCGAGCAGCAACTCCTCGAGGCCAAGACGGTCCATCGCGTCGTGTTGCATGACAGCGACCACCGG
>JAHFUU010000082.1 GCA_023264915.1 Microthrixaceae bacterium
GCAGGTGCACGGCTGGCTCATACAGGTAGTACTTCTGGAAGTTCAGGCGGTGCTCACCGTGGAAGTACCCGTTGTCAGATGTGAACAGGATCACCGTGTTGTCGAGCTGGTTGGTCTGACGCAGCGCGTCGAGGATCTTGCCGACCCATTCGTCGGTCGCCTTGAGGGTCTCGAGCTCGTACCGGTATCCCTCGTCGATCAGTTTCTCCACCCCCGGAGTGATCTCCTCCTTCTCCTTGAGCTCTGCGGGCTTGGAGGAGTTGTCCTCGTTGAACGACCTCGTGCGGGGAGCGCTGACCCCTTTGGCTGAGTGGTCGTGGCGGGGTGCCGGTCTGGGGTAGGCCCACTTGAACCCCGACCCCGACTCGCCCGAGGGCGTCTCTGGCTTCTCCGCATGTGGCGAGAGCGGCGTGAAGGAGATGAACCAAGGCTGGCTCTGGCCGGCACGGCTGTTGACCGTGGCCACGACCTCGGCACCCAGCACGTCAGTCTGGTAGTCCTCGGGACGCTCGCCGTAGTGGCGCTCGACGCCGTCCACTGACACCGAGTAGTTGAAGTAGTTGTACGTGCTCGGATCAATCAGGCCGAACCAGTGGTTCCAGCCCGCTGGAGGGGTGATCGTACCGTCGTTGCCCCAGCCGTTGAGGTACTTGCCGATCGATGCGGTGAAGTAGCCGGCCCGCTGCAGCCACACAGGCAGGGCTTCGGAGTCCCTGAACTTCTTCACGCCCCCGAGAGGCGGGAGGTTGTCCTCGACGCCGGTGTTGTGGGAGTACTGCCCCGTGAGGTAGGTGGCCCTCGACGGGCAGCAGTTGGGGAAGCTCACGTAGTACTCGCCGAACTGGGTGCCCTCGTTGCCGATCTGGGCGTTGGTGACCTCCATCGTCCGCATCGACTCGAGGGTCTGGTCATCGGTCATGATCACCAGCAGGTTGGGGCGCCTTGACCCCGACCCCGAAGCCGTGTCGCGATCCGAGCCGGCGGTGCGGGCGACGGCGACCGCGCCGATGCCGACCGACATTGCGATCACCAGGCCGATGGTGAAGGTTCGCGTGCGGCGTGACATGACAAAGCCGGGCCACTCGAAGCACTCACCGTCCCGGTGCGTCGATCCTAACGTCCCTGGTACGGCACCGGGTGTCACCCGGCGCGACGAGCCAGCTGACAGATTTAGGGCAGAAGATCCCGACGGGCGTGCTGTTATCATCGCTCGGGCCACAGGCACGCATCGACCCCTTCGACCTGGCGTGCCACCACGTCTCGAACAGGAGAACCGATGGGCATCCTCAAGAACGAAGTCAGCCGGCAGTTCCTCGCCCAGCCCGACACCGCCAAGAACCAGATCGTCTACAAATGGCCTGACATCAACATCAGAAAGGGCGCGCGGGCCATCGTCGAGGCCGACCACGTGCTGGTCTTCATGAACAAGGGCGAGGTGCTCGGCACCCTCGGGCCCGGCCAGCACAAGCTCGACGCAGACGAGATCATGTTCCTCGGCATCGTCATCGACTGGGCCACCGACGGCAACGCCTACCGGGCCGAGTCCTACTTCGTCAGCACCAAGGAGTGGACCGGTGAGACCTTCGGCGGGCGCATCGACAACGTCCAGGACCCCCAGACCGGCCTGATAATCACGCTCAGGGTCTTCGGCGAGTACTCGATGCAGGTGCTCGACCCGACACGGCTGATCCTCAACCTGACAGGCACCGTCGACGTCTCCAACAACGACGCGATCGGTGACTGGGTCGACCAGCAGCTCCTGAAGGTCATGCGCACCGAGATCACCCGCCAGATCGTCCGCAACGGATGGCCGATCCTCGGCCTGTCGGCCTACACGCCAGAGATGGAACAGGCCGCCATCGAGGCAGCCAACCTCCAGCTGGCCGAGTACGGCATGACGATCGTCCGCATGGGCAACTTCGACGTCAACCTCGACGACGAGGACGAGGAACGGCTCAAGGGTCTGGCCAAGGACACCGCATATTCACGCCTCGCCGGAAGCTTCCAGAACTACGCGGCAGGGTCCGCCATGATCGGCGCTGGTGAGGGATTCTCAAAGGGCGGCGGTGGCCTCGACGGCGCTTTCCTGGCCGCGGGCATGGGCATGGGCAACCAGATGGTGAACCAGCCCCTAAGCCAGCCGGCTGCTCCACCGCCAGCGCCTGGCTTCCCCGGAGGCGGTGGAGGGTACGCCGCCGCCGGTGCTGCGGCCGGCCCCGCAGTCACCTGCCCCAACTGCAACGCGGGCAACGTGCCCGGCGCCAAGTTCTGTGCCAACTGCGGCAACGCCTTGGGCCAGCGCCAGTTCTGCACCAGCTGCGGTGCCGAGATGGCACCAGGTGCTCGGTTCTGCGGTGAGTGCGGCACGGCTGCCGGTGCAGACGCAGCGGCGTCTCCCCAGGCACCACCGGCGCAGGCGGCCCCTCCCCAGGTGGCCCCACCTCAAGCACCTCCCCAGGCACCACCCCAGGCGCCCCCACCCCAAGCCGGAACTGATCCCGACCAGCCGCCGCCCGCGCCACCTGCGCCCCAAGGCTGAGACGACCAGCACCGAACCCGAGCGGGGTTCCACCCGCACGACGAGCATTGTGGATGGCTGGGATCGGTGAGAGCTAGCCCTTGTGAGTGGCCGGGGGCATCGAGGCAGGGCCAAGCCGCACCCGGTGCTCAGAATCACATGCCCTGACGTCTACACTCGGCGCCCATGCCAGTTGAGCCAACCACAAGAGTCACCGCGTCGTGCCGGTGCGCACCTGAGGCTTGAGCCGATGAGCACAGTCCTCACCCAGCTGTATGTCGAGTCGGCACGGCTGAGCACAGAGATACTCACCCGGGCGGGCGGCGGGACCGGTGGCAAGAGCGGCGGTGGAAGCAGTGGCGGAAGCGGAAGCAGTGGCGGAAGCTACAGCTCCTCGAGCGGCTACAGCTCCGGAGGAGGCGCGTTCAGCGCGATCGCCGCGCTCATCTTCGGCGGGATCTGCCTGTTCGTCATCGTGCTCATCGTGATCTTCGCCATGCGCAAGGGCGGATCGGGTGCCGCGACCCATGCGGGACTCCCACCTGAGGTCCCCCAGAGCCCCTCGGGAACGATGCTCGGTTATCCGAACCAGGCCCAGATCACCACCCGTGCAGACATAGATGCCGGCATCGCCCAGATCCAACAACATGACCCCGCCTTCAACGAGTCTGACTTCCTGTCAGACGCGAACCGGGCGTTCTTCGTCATCCAGCAGGCCTGGACCGAGCGCAAGCCAGAGATCTCCCGGCAGGTCATGCACGACGGCGTCTGGCAGCAGCACAAGTTCCAGATCGACCAGTACATCACCGGCAACAAGCAGAACGTCCTGGACAACCTCGCCGTGCAGAACCTGCGCGCCGTGGCCGTGCACACCGATGCCACCTACGACACGATCGTCGTCCGCTACTTCGCCAGTTGCGCCGACTATGACATCGATCTCTCCGACGACAAGCACAAGGTCGTCAGGGGATCGAAGAACGTCGAGGATTGGGCCGAGGACTGGGTGTTCCAGCGATCCTCCAAGGCCGTCACCAAGCCCAACGCCACCATGAAGTCGAAGTGCCCCAACTGCGGGGCTCCCCTGAACCTCGACCTCGCGGGGGTCTGCAACTACTGCAAGGCCCCGGTCATGTCAGGCGAGTTCGACTGGGTCCTCACCCGGATCGAGCAGCTGCCCAGCTACGAGCAAGCGCAGGGCACCCTGCCCCAGTAGCGCGCCGAGCGCGCCGCAGATCTCCCGCACTCAGCTGCATCGGCCGAACCGCCCGCCACCGTCGTCAACGTTCGCCTTTGGTCGTCGTGCGCTCACCGGCCGGCAAGCAGATCGGCCAACCGCTCGAGACCCGCGACACGGCTCCCCTTGACGAGCACCGCGTCGTCTGGCCCCAACTGCCCGAGAGCCTCAGCAGCCTCGGCTATCGAGGACACATGCTCGACCGGTGAGGCGCCGTAGGCCGGCGCGCTGACGGCGACAAGCCTGACCCCGAGCCCAGCTGCCAGCGCAGCGACACGCTCATGGGCCCGAGCTTCGTGCTCACCGAGCTCAGCCATCGGTCCGAGCACCGCAGTGTGCCGGTCACCGCCGATGCGGGACAGCGAGTCAAGTGCCGCAGCCATCGACGCAGGTCCCGCGTTGTAGGCGTCGTTGAGGATCCGTGCACCGGAGCCGGCCACGACGAGCTGCATCCGCCACGGGGAGAGCTCGGCTCTCTCGAGCCCCGCCGCCGCGCCCTCGATGCTCACTCCGCCCGCCAGCGCGGCGCCGGCAGCAGCGAGGGCGTTGGTGACGTTGTGATGGCCACGCACCTGGAGCCTGACCGGCGCACGGCCCCACGGGGTGCAGAGCACGAACCGCGCACGTATCTGGTCGTCGAGGGTGACACCTGAGGCCCACAGGTCGGCCTGCGGCGTCCCGAAGGTCAGAACCGCCGCATCGGTGTGGGCCGACATCGGGGCGACATGCGCGTTGGCCGCGTTCAGCACCACGGTCCCGCTGGCCGGCACCGACTCGACGAGCTCCCTCTTGGCGACCGCCACCTGGTCGATCGAACCGAAGTTCTCGGTGTGCACCAGCTCGACCGCGGTCACCACAGCGATCGTGGGCCTCGCGATCTCGCACAGCTCCTTGATGTGACCCGCACCTCGTGCCCCCATCTCGATGATCGCGACCTGAGTGCCCTCGGGCGCGTTCAACAGCGTCAGGGGCACTCCGAGCTCGTTGTTGAACGACCGGAGGCTCGCATGGGTCCCCTTGCGCTCGGACCGGAACGCTGCGCTTGCAAGATCCTTCGTCGAGGTCTTGCCCACCGATCCCGTGACGCCGACGACCTCTGCGGAGAGGCGGGAACGGGCAGCACGACCGAGCGCGGCCAGGGCTCCTTCGGGATCCTCGACCAAGATCGCCGGGCCGGCATCGGTCAGCTGTGCATGCCGTGTGAGGTATGCGGCTGCACCCCGGGCCATCGCATCACCGATGAAGTCGTGCCCGTCACGGTCGCCGCGCACCGGGATGAACAGCTCGCCGCCTGAGACCTCCCGGCTGTCATGGCGCGCACCGGTGACCTCGACGTCGCCTCCGCGCAGCTCTCCACCGGCGATCGCGGCGATCTCTGAGGCCCACAGGCGCATGACATGAACATAGCGACCACCCGGCACCGCGCGGGATGCAACGGGTCGGCGAACCGAAGGGCTACCGTCGGTCCTGTGAGTGATGCAGGCAGCTTCGGTGAGGGGCGGGTGCGTCTCGTGGTGCTGTACGGCGGCCAGTCAGCAGAGCATGACGTGTCACGCGTGTCTGCCCGCCACGTGCTGTCAGCTGTCGACCCTGCTCGCTATGAGGTGGTGCCGATCGCGATCACCAAGCAGGGCCGCTGGCTCCGCTCCGAGGACGCGACGCGTGCGCTGGCGTCTGGGCGCGAGACGCTCCCTGACGCGCTGCCGGTCTCGGGCCCCGCGGTGGACCCGCTGTCAGCCGTGGCTCCACGCGACGAGGCCGACCAGGTGGTCGTGTTCCCCCTGCTTCACGGGCCGATGGGCGAGGACGGGACCGTCCAGGGGTTGCTCGAGCTGGCCGGTGTCCCCTACGTCGGGTGTGGCGTGCTGGCCTCGGCGCTCGCCATGGACAAGGTGAAGGCCAACGAGATGTTCAAGGCACACGACGTGCCCCAGGCCCGCTTCCGCTCACTCTCAGACACCGACCTCGAAGACGAGCCCGGGCTGGTCGCCGAGATCGCCGACGAGCTCGGGTTCCCACTGTTCGTCAAGCCGGCCAACATGGGCTCATCGATAGGTGTCACCAAGGCCCACGATGCAGGCGAGCTCGCCGTGGCCATCGAGCTCGCCTTGAGCTATGACCGCTGGCTGGTCGTCGAGGAGGGCGTGGAGGGCCGCGAGATCGAGTGCGCCGTGCTCGGCAACGACCGTCCCCGTGCTTCGCTGCCCGGTGAGATCCAGCCCGGTGCCGAGTTCTATGACTACGAGGACAAGTACATGGACGGCACCGCGAAGCTGATGATCCCAGCGCCCGTCGAGCCGCAGGTGACCAAGGATCTCAAGGACCTGGCGGTGCGGGCCTACAGGGCCCTGGCGTGTGAAGGCATGGCACGGGTCGACTTCTTCTTCGAGGAGGCCGGCAGGGGCCTTCTCGTCAACGAGATCAACACCATCCCCGGGTTCACGCCCATCTCGATGTACCCGAAGATGTGGGATGCCACCGGCCTGCCATATGCAGAGCTGGTCGACGAGCTGGTGCGCCTGGCGATCGAGCGCCACGCCACGAAGCGACGCCGAACTGACTGAGGCTCACGCGCGAACCGGCACTCGTCGAGCCGCACGCCAGGGCATCCGCGTACCTGAAGCTGAGGACCATCACCGCGAACCTGGCGCCGAACTCCTACGATCTTGGCCGACGCAGAAGGGAAGCCGGTGGCTGAACGTCGCAGCGAGACAGTTGTCGCGGGGCTGGCGTTTCCCGAGTGCCCGCGCTGGCATGGCGGATGGCTCTGGTTCGCCGACATGCATGACCGGCAGGTCATGCGCATGGCGAAGAACGGCCACGTCGAGGTGGTCATCAACGTGCCCGGACAACCCGGCGGGATCGGCTGGCTGCCCGACGGGCGGATGCAGATCGTGTCGATGACCGACCAGCGGTTGATGCGCGTCGAGAACGGCCGGCTGACCGAGGTCGCCAGGCTGGCTCCGTATGTGAGCTCGGACTGCAACGACATGGCGATCCACCCGGTCACGGGCCGCTCCTACATCGGCAACTTCGGGTTCGACCTCGAGGGTGGCGGCGACCCGCGGCCCACGACGCTCGTGTGCGTCGAGCCCGAGGGCGATGCCTGGGTGGTTGCCGAGAACCTCCATTTCCCCAACGGCTGCGTCATCACGCCTGACGGTCGCACCCTCATCGTTGCCGAGTCGTTCGGCTACCGGCTCTCGGCCTATGCGATCGAGCAGGACGGCTCGCTGTCTGATCCACGGGTCTGGGCAGACCTGCAACCCAACGTCCCCGACGGGATATGCCTCGATGCGTCGGGTGCCGTGTGGGTGGCAGACCCCGTGAACGAGGGGGTCATGAGGGTCCTCGAAGGTGTCGGCCCGGTCGAGTGGATCCCCTTTGACCGCGGCGCGTACGCGTGCGAGCTGGGCGGTGAGGATGGCCGGACCCTCTTCGTTTGCACCGCTGAGACCTCAGTCGCCGAGCAGACCGTGCGGCTCCACACCGGCAGGATCGAGGCCGTCGAGGTGGACGTGCCCCGCGCGTGACCCTGCCCGCATCGATCCGAGCAGAGACGGGCCGGCTCAGTCGTCCGGGACGAGCGCCGCACGCAAGAAGTTGATCAGCTCACGCCTGCGGACCACAGTCGAGCGCAAGGTCGGCTCGATGCCCACTGCCCGCAGCACCTCGACCTCGGTGGCCACGCCGACGATGGTCGAGTACACGCTGACCAGCAGCAGGCGGGCGTCGCAACGCCTGAACCTCCCGGCGTCCATCTCTGCATCGAGGAAGGCTGTGGCCCTCTCGACCAGAGGTTCGAAGTTCTCGACCAGCCGCCCTGCTGCCGGCGGGCCGAGCCGGCTCATCTCCCTCAACAGGCCGAGCTGCTCTGGCTGTCGGATCGCGACCCGGAACACCGTCCGCACGAGCACCTCGATGCGGACGAAGCCCTCTGGCGCATCCACAAGTGAGGTCTCGAGCAACTTGGCGATCTCGGCTGAGGACGTGTCGATGACGGCATCCAGCAGGGCAGGCTTGTTCGGGAAGTAGTAGAGGATCGTCTGCTTGGTGATGCCGAGCTCCCGCGCGAGCTGGTCAAGGGAGGTCGCTTCATAGCCCCTTGTCCCGAACGAAGCGAGTGCCGCCTCGAGGATCCGCTCCTCTGTGCCCACCTACCATATGGTAGGCACCTTCGGCCCGGGACTTGACAACTCGGTCCCGGGTCGGCATTCGGGGTCGATCGCGACAGCAGAGATAGCCCCTGAGCTGGGCATCTGTCGCGAGTTGGGCGAGTGCCTACCAAATGGTAGACAATGGCGCCGTGGATGCTCCCACCATCGACCAGCCGATCGGGGCCCCAGTCCGAGATGCGCTCGCCGGCAAGAGGATCTTCATCACGGGCACCACAGGGTTCCTGGGCACGAACCTTCTCGAGAGGCTCCTCAGATCGGTGCCCGGCTCTGACATCGTCTTGTTGATCCGTCCCGGCAGGCGATCCACGGTCGACCAGCGGGTCAAGCGCGAGATATTCAAGAACGACGCCTTTGACCGCCTGCGGAGCACCCTCGGAAAGGACGGCTT
>JAHFUU010000533.1 GCA_023264915.1 Microthrixaceae bacterium
TTCGCCATGGGAGTCGCGCCGACGGCGCCCGAGAAGATCAGAGGTCGACGGTCCCATCCCGATCACATGACTTGTCGGGCTGGGGCGCAGCCCCGTTAGCGTTCTCCCAGGAGGTTGATGGGGTGGAAGCCAGAGGCGGTCCCCAGCGGATCCCCAGACCAGCGAACGCCCGCGAAGGGTCTCCGCCGCCGTGGGCCGATCTGGAGGCGTCCAAGCGCCGTCTGACCCTCGACCAGGTTCGTACCGCCGTCGCCGCACTCCGAAGGCCGAGGAGGTCACCCCTCGAGGGGACCGGCGTGCGAGCTTCGGCTGTCCTGATCCCGCTCTATGAGTTGGATGGGGAGGTGTATGTCGTGCTGACGCGTAGGGCGTGGCATCTCCGCTCTCATCAGGGTGAGGTGAGCTTCCCGGGCGGCGCTGTCGAGCCTGGTGAATCGCATCGTGCGGCTGCCCTGCGTGAGTCTTTCGAGGAGACCCGGCTACCGCCTGGCGATGTCGAGGTGATCGGCGAGCTCGACCACCTTCAGACCGTCACGAGCCTCTCTTACATCGTTCCCTTCGTGGGTGCGCTTCGATCTCGGCCAGAGCTGAGCGCAAACCCTGACGAGGTGGACAAGATCCTCCACGTCCCCTTGTCAGAGCTCTTGCTGCCCGAGGTGTTCCGCGAGGAGCGTTGGGGACTCGCCCCGCTCGATCACACGCTGTGCTTCTTCGAGCTTCACGGCGACACCGTCTGGGGTGCGACCGCTCACATGCTGTGCGAGCTCCTGGCGGTGCTCACCCGCGGGTGTTGAGCTCTGAAGTTCTGGCATCGTCGGCGGGGGGATGTCCCGGACTGTTCGCCGTGACCCCACGTTCCAATGGCAGGCCTCACCCGCCGTGGCGGTCGTGCCCTCTTTGGGAAGGTACCGTTTGCACCATGCCTAAGGTGATCTTCGAGGGCGACACCAACCAAGAGATCGTGAGCCAGGTCAAGCGGTGGCTTGCGTCGATGGAGGCGGACGATGATGGCAACATATCGGTGAGCCAGGCCATCGAGCAGGGCGCCGAGCTCACCAAGGACGCGTTGCGGATCATCGCGTCTGCAGCGCCCAAACCCGTCGCACAGAACGACGTGGTGAAAGCGCTCACCGACATGGGTTACAAGGCCACCGACGTAACCAAGGAGCGTCTCGTGGACGGTCTGCGTAATGTCGAGACGCTTACCGGCGGGAGCGTCCTCCAAGAGGTGGGCGAACGGGGTCGCAACGCGGTCTATGAGATGAACGTCACGATAGCCAAGCAGATCCTCAAGTCTCTCACGGGGGCAGAGGGCCGAAGGTGAGCGCCTGGCTCAGTGGGGCCTACCGGGGGGGTGGATCCCCCGCGGCGAGAATGCGTGAGCAGCTCAGCGGTTGACGCTCCACCGTTTCGCGAGAACGTGGGCACGTGGACGCGAACCTCGAGCGGCGGCGCGGGCCCGGATGGGAACTACACTGCCTCCTTTCCTGTCGCGGGTGGATCGACTGCCCGGATCCAGTCCGGGTGGCAGTCAGAAGCCCTCGCATTGGTGGTGCCGGCACCGGTGCTGCAGAGAGAAGGTGTGTGAGCGTGGCCGAGATCGAGATCGGCTTGGGCAAGCAGGCAAGAAGGGCGTTCGAGCTTGCCGACATCACGGTCGTCCCGAGCCGGCGTACACGTGACCCCGAATGCGTCGACATCGGGTGGGACATCGACGCATTCCGCTTCGAGCTGCCCCTCGTGGCAGCACCGTGTGACAGCGTCGTCAGTCCCGCCACGGCCATCCAGATCGGGCGTATGGGCGGCGTGGCGGCTCTTCACCTAGAGGGGCTCTGGACCCGCCATGCCAAACCCGAGCCCATCCTCGATGAGATCTCTCACCTCGTGCCAGGATCCCAGGCCGCAGTCGCACGCCTGCAACAGCTCTACCTCGCCCCGGTTGATCCAGAGCTGGTCCTCGAGCGCATCGGTCAGATCAACGATGCGGGGGTGGTGTCATGCGCGGCAGTGAGTCCCCAGGGAGCGCAGTCCCTCGCGAAGCACGTGGTAGATGCAGAGCTTGACCTCTTGTTGATCCACGGGCCGGTCGTGTCCGCGGAGCACGTCTCCAAGGCCGAAGAGCCGCTCAACCTCAAGACCTTCGTTCGTGAGTTCGATCTGGCCGTCATCGTAGGAGGGTGCGCCAGCTATCAGGCTGCGCTGCATCTCATGCGCACCGGAGCGGCGGGCGTCGTGGTGGGCGTCGGGGGGGGTGGGGGTGCGCGCAACGTCACGGCCGGAGTGCTCGGCATCGGGGCTGCCCAGGCCACAGCCATCAGCGACGTGCAAGCAGCGCGCATGCGCCATCTCGACGAGACCGGTGTCTACGTGCACGTGATCGCCTATGGGGGAATGGCCACCGGGGGAGACATGGCCAAGGCAGTCTCGTGTGGGGCCGATGCGGTGATGCTGTCTGGACCCCTGGCGGCCGCTACCGACTCGCCCGGCAGGGGGAGACACTGGACCATCAGCGCGATCCACCCGACTCTGCCCACTGGCGACCTGGTCCAGGTAGACCAGGTCGGTTCGTTGCAGCAGGTCCTGAGCGGTCCCTCCGACGACCCAGCGGGCCGCCTCAACCTCTTCGGGGCCATGCGAACTGCCATTGCCACGTGCGGCTACGAATCCGTGAAGGAGTTCCAGAATGCCGAGATCGTCGTACGGGCAGCCGCGGGTCCCGCACGGGGTGGGGGCTGAAGTCATCCTGGTCCC
>JAHFUU010000083.1 GCA_023264915.1 Microthrixaceae bacterium
AACAGTGCCTAGCGCTGCTACAACCAAGCGACCACGACCGGCCTTGCGCCGGCTCGCCCCGATCGATCCCGACACCCGCTTGCGCGAGGTGATGTCGCGGCCATATGAGTACCGCGGCTGGGAGGACGTGTACCGCGAGCAGTGGACCTGGGACGACGTCGTGCACGTCTCTCACCTGCGTACCAACTGCATCTCGACCTGCTCGCTCGATGCGTTCGTCAAGGACGGGATCGTCTGGCGTGAAGAGCAGAACGCGAACTACCCCCAGGAGTTCGAAGACGTTCCCGATTTCAACCCCCGAGGATGCGCTTCGGGGTGCGCGTACAGCGTCCAGATGTATGACCCCACGCGCATCCGCTACCCGATGAAGCAGGTAGGCGAGCGGGGTTCGGGCCAGTGGGAGCGCCTCAGCTGGGATCAGGCACTCGAGGAGATATCCGACAAGCTGATCGACGTGCTGATCGAGGACGGACCCGAATGCGTCGTGTACGACCAGGGAACGACCAACATCGACAACGGGCTCGGGTCGATGATGGAGATGCACTTCTTCGGTGGGGGCATCAACGCGAGCAGCATCGACTCGTGGGCCGGGGTCGGCGACCTTCCAAACGGCCTGATCCAGACCTGGGGCACCTACATGAGCGAGGGGACCGCGGACGACTGGTTCCTCTCTGACTACATACTCATCTGGATCGCGAACCCCAACTACACGAAGGTCCCCGACGCGCACTTCCTGTGGGAGGCTCGCTACCGGGGCGCGAAGGTCGTGTCGATCGCGCCTGACTTCAGCCCCTCCACGGTCCACGCTGACCGATGGCTCAACCCGAGGATGGGCACTGACGCAGCGCTAGCCCTCGGCATGGCCAACGTGATTGTCGAGGAAGGGCTCCATGACGAAGCCTTCATCCGCGAGCAGACCGATCTACCTTTCCTCGTGCGCGATGACAACGGACGATTCCTCCGCGAGAGCGACGTCGTCGAGGGCGGCTCCAACGAGGAGTTCTACTACTGGAACGAGGTGACGGGCCGGAAGGAGCTGGCCGCGGGCACCTGGGCCTCGGATGTGATGACCCTCGAGCTCGATGACGACGAGGTTCCCGCTCTCGAGGGCTCCCACTCGGTGAAGCTCGTCGACGGCACGAAGGTGCGCGTGCGCCCGGTGTTCGAGATCTTCCGCTCGCATGTGGCCCAGTACACCCCCGAGGCCGTGGCCGAGATCACCGGGGTTCCCGCCGGCAACGTCCGGACCGTTGCTCGCGAGCTGGCCAAGGCGCGCTCCGCGATGATCCTGTCGGGCTGGGGTGCCTGCAAGCACTACTACTCGGACCTGTTCCAGCGCGGCATGGCATACCTGATGGCCCTCACCGGCAACACCGGTGGCAAGCCCGGCTGTGGGATCAAGGTGTCCACGTGGTGGCCGATGCCCGGGTTCGTGCTCTCCACCTTCGGCCCGCGCCTGGCCACTGAACCCCCGCTCGAGATGCCGATGGAGCGGGCACAGATGCAAGACGTGTCGAAGATGATGTTCGACATGATGAACTCGGCGATGCGCGCGACGCCCCTCATCCCCTGGCTCTACGCGCATGATCCCGAGTGGGCCAAGGTCGCGTCGCGCGAGGCCTACTCCGACCCGGCCCTGGACCGTCCCGTCGACGAGTACATGCAGGAGATCTTCGAGAACGAATGGATGCCGATCAGGCCCCGCCCGCCCAAGCGGCCGAGGTTCTTCTACTACTCGGGCCCGAACCCGTTGCGCCGCTGGCCCAACGCCAAGACGATCCGCGACAGCCTCTGGAAGAACATCGAGACGATCATCACCTGCGACTTCCGGATGTCCACCTCGGGCATGTGGTCTGACTACATACTGCCCTCATGTGGCTACTACGAGAAGCCCGGCATCAAGTACGTCCAGTCCTACATCCCCTACGTGGTGGTGGGCGACCGGGCCGTACCCGAGTTGTATGAATCCAAGCACGAGTGGGACATCATGTTCTTGCTCGGCCACAAGATCCAAGAGCGCGCCAAGGCCCGTGGCATCGAGACCTACACCGACGAGAACGGCGGTGTGCACAGGCTCGACAACCTCTATGACGAGTTGACCGCAGACGGCTACTACGGCGAGGGCGAGCAAGGCGAGCGCCGCGCCCTGGACTTCATCATGGAGAACTCCCAGATCACCCGCGCGTCGAACCTGGGCGAGCAACCATGGCAGAAGGCAGTCGACGACGGCATGGTCAAGATCGAAGAGGTGAAGCCGATCGATCTGGCCATCGGGCTCAGCACCATGATGGGCGACTTCGACTACAGCGAGCCGATGAACCAGTTCGGGTGGTTCATCAAGCGCAAGGACCCGTGGCCCACACTCACCGGCCGTCAGCAGTTCTACATAGACCACGAGTGGTTCCTCGAGGTCGGAGAGCAGCTCGCGGTGCACAAGGAGCCCCTGCCTGCCGGCGGCCCGTACCCGCTGCGCCTCAACGGTGGTCACAACCGGTGGAGCATGCACGCGATCTTCCGTGCCAACCCGCAACTGCTCCGCCTTCAACGCGGAAGCCCCGTCGCGTTCGTCAGCAACCTCGACGCCAAGGCTCGCGGCATCTCTGACCACGACCAGATCAGGGTCTTCAACGACATCGGCGAGTTCGTTCTCAGAGCCATCGTCTCGCCCGCGGTCCAGCCTGGTGAGGTCATCTGCTATCACGCATGGGAGGGCTACCAGTTCCCCGGCGGGGCAACCCAGAACGACGTCGCAGCGAGCCCGCTGAAGCCGAACAACATGATCGGCGACTACGGGCATCTTCAGTACCGGGGTGCCTACATGACGATGAACCATGTCCCCAAGGAGATCGCCATCGACATCGAACGGGTTCGGGAGGAGCTGTGACCGTCACCGAACAGCCTGTGCTGGTGGCCAGCCGCAAGGTCCGCGCCGCGCTGGACTCGTTGCTCGAACCCGATGCCAAGGAGTGGGCCAAGGCGGCGGTGGCATCGATCCCACTCGTGCCGACACCTGTGGACCGGCAGCCCTCGGCATATGTTCGGGCTTCGTGGAGCGAGAGGCCCCGCGGCGCCGTGTCAGAGATCGCGGTCTCGACACTGACCAACGCGAGGGCCCTCGCGGTCCGCCTCGAATGGGAGGCACCGAGACCTTCCCGGCGCATCTCGGACTACAACGTGTACGCCGACGCCTGCGCGGTGCTGTTCGCTCGCGATGGCAGGCTCCTCGAGCACGAGACGATGGGCAGTCCCGGTCACCCTGTCGAGGGCTGGCACTGGCGGGCCGGAACCGACGAGGCCTTCGTGATCAACGCGACCGGCCTGGGGACCGCCACCCGAGTCAAGGCCCACAGCGTCTGTGCCAGCTCGCGCTGGTCCGAGGGCAGGTGGCAGGTGGTGCTCGCGCGACCGCTCGAGGCCGACGGGGTCCCCTTGGCGAAACGCAAGAAGGTACCGGTGGCGTTCGCGGTGTGGACAGGTGTCGCAGGCGAGCGTGCCGGGCTCAAGTCCTACTCACCCCAGGCCCACGAGCTCCAGGTAGGGCAGTAGCGATGGCCAAAGACACCTCGCCCCAGCACCAGTTCGCGATGGTGCTCGACCTCAACAAGTGCCTGGGGTGCCAGACATGCACGATCGCGTGCAAGACCCAGTGGACGCGCGGCTCGGGCATGGACGCGATGTGGTGGAACATCGTCAACACGATGCCGGGCAAGGGCACGCCGCGCAACGCTCTCGATCTCGGTGGCGGCTACCGCGACGGAGAGCCCGTGCCGGGACAGCTCCCACCGAAGGCCGAGTGGGGCGAGGCGTGGGACTTCGACTACGACGAGGCGCTGTTCAGCGGTGATGGGCATGACTACCTGCGGCCCCGCGAGCACGACGGTGCTTCACCCACCTGGGGACCGAACTGGGACGAGGACGTGGGAGCGGGCACCTACCCGAACTCCTACTTCTTCTACATGCCGATGATCTGCATGAACTGCTCGAAGCCGGCCTGTTTGGAGGCGTGCCCCCGCGATTCGATCTACAGGCGTGACGAGGACGGCGTGATCCTCATCGACGAGGACCGGTGCCACGGCTACCGGTTCTGCATAGAGGCATGCCCCTACAAGCGCATCTACTTCAACGAGCAGCGGGTGATCGCCCAGAAGTGCATCTCGTGCTACCCGCGCCTCGAAGCCGGCGTGGCACCGGCGTGCGTTCGCCAGTGCCCCGGCCGGATCCGCCATGTCGGCCACCTCGACGATCGCAAGAGCAACATCTACAAGCTGGTGAAGGCGTGGAAGGTGGCCTTGCCGTTGCGGCCCGACTTCGAGGTCGAGCCCAACGTGTTCTACATACCACCCACCCTGCCGGTGGCCTTCGACGAGGACGGTGCGTTCGACGACGAGGCGTGGAGGATGCCGATCGAGGACCTGCGAGCGATGTTCGGCCCTGGTGTCGACGAGGCTCTGGCGACGATCGAGACCGAGCGTGAGAAGGTGGCCGCGGGTGGCAGGTCCGAGCTGATGGACATCCTGATCTCATACAACTGGAAGGACCTGCTCGGCCCGTACCCCGAGGACCCCGGGCAGATCCCACCGCCGACGTTCGACAGCCGGAAGCTCCAGCGCTGATCGCGCCAGGCAGGCGTAACCGAGAGTGCAGTCCGAATGGCGCTGACTACCACGATCTCCCGAGCACACGGGCGTGCAGCACCAGCGCGCGGCATCATCTATGGGTGGCTCACGGATCTGCTCGTGTACCCCGAGCCGGACCTGGTCCGAGCACTCGGCGACGGGACGGTCGCCAGATCGCTTCACGAGGCAGCGGAGGCCTTGCCTTACGAGCTTGCCGTCGAGGGCTTCGACTCGGTCGGCGACGCTGAGCTCGCATCGCTCGGACCGTCCTACATCGCCACGTTCGACGTACCCACCAAGGGCAGCACCTGCCCGCTCTACGGCGGCGCTCTCGGTGGTGATCGTCGCGAGACCATGGAGGACCTGCTTCGCTTCTACCGGCACTTCGGCCTCAGCGTCGCCCACGCAGACCAGCGCGACCTGCCCGACAGCGTTGCGACGGTGGCCGAGTTCCTCGGGTTCCTCGTGCACCGCGAGTCAGATTCCTCCGGGGATGAACAGGAAGCCTTCAGGCTCGCTCAGCGCGACGTGCTCGGTCGTCACGTGTGCCGTTGGGCTCCGGTGATCCGCAAGCGCGTCGGGTCCACCTCGGCACCGCCCCTCTACCGGGCCGTGGTGGCGCTGCTGGATGACTTCTCCGCCGGTGAAGCCCAGGCCCTGTCCGAGGGCTGAGCTCGCCCTGGAAGGCAGGCGGGCGCTGCCGGCATCTGCGCGCCCCCCAGGACGGAGCCAGGTGTGAGCGCCGACGGCGCCCCAAGAGATGAGGGGCCGCGGATCCTACCCCAGCCACATGACTCGTCAGGTCGGGGCGGAGCCCCGACAGCGCTAGCTAGTGGAGGAGGTCCCACGCGTCGAGGTCATCGACGTGTGCTGCGTGCCGCTCTGCCATGGCGAGGAACATCTCGTCGCCGTGCGCGTCGCGACCCACCAGCACCGAGGCGACCACAGCCATGTGCAGGCCTGCGAAGGTGTTGGTCCGGTAAGAGGTCCAGCAGTCCTCCGCGCTCAAGTCGATGCCCAGGGCGAGAAGGCCCTGGCGGTAGATCTCGAGCAGCTCGCGCTCGTGCTCGCGCCGGAGCTCGGTCTTGAGCCCGGCACCGAGGAAGTAGGCCGCGTCGCTTGGGCCTGGACCGATGCTGACCGTCTGCCAGTCGACCGTCGTGAGTGGTGGAGCCCCCGGCCCATCACCGAACAGCATGTTCTCCAACCGGTAGTCACCATGAAGCAAGGTCATCGGCTTCCGGTCGGTGCACAGCCAGGTGGCGACCAGTGGCGTGAAGCGCTCGGCGGCCTGCCGGGTGCTGTCCGGGAGCCGGTCGTCATATTGCGCAAGGAACGCGTCGACCATCGTCTGGTAGATGCCAGCCAGCGCCTCACCACCGTTGTCGCTGCGGGGCGTGAGCCAGGTTCGGCCTCCCAGGTCGGGGGCATCCCACATGCTCGCGTGCAGCAGTGCCAGCTGCTCCATGGCGAGGGCCGCCTGGTCGACACTGCAACCCGCGACCTGTGAGCCTTGCACCGCGGGCCTTATGTCCTCGAAGATCAAGGCGAACTCGCCGGTCTGGAGGTCGAGCTCGACGTAGTGGCAGTGAGGGATGCGCATCTTCACCCTGCCGGCGAGCTCCTTATAGAAGGAGACCTCGCGAACGTAGATGCCCGTGATGAGGCCTGCCTGGCGACTCGTCTCGTCAGTCGAAGGGAACTTGCCGACGATGCTGGCGGGTGCTCCTCCTGCATCGCCCGTCCATGTGAGCTCGAACCGGATGTTGTCACCGAGCTTGCCGGTGCCGATGCGGGTCGGCTCGATGGAGGCAATCGAGGCACCCGGGGGGGCGGCACCCGAGGCACGAAGCACGTCGGTGAGCCAGTCGGGCGTGATGAGATCGGGGTCGGCGATCAGGTCAGGCATGCACAATGCTCCCATGGGCCTCCCGCGCGGATCGACTCTGCAACGCTTGCAGATTGGCAGGGCCGACCTGCGTCATGGCCATGTCACGGTGCCGGAATCGAGCTTCCGGCCCGTTCGCGCGGAACTCCGTGTGGGCGCCTACGTCGCTCGGCGCTGCCTCATTGGTCGAAGGCAG
Source organism: Microthrixaceae bacterium (assembly GCA_023264915.1). GTDB lineage: Bacteria > Actinomycetota > Acidimicrobiia > Acidimicrobiales > Acidimicrobilacustridaceae > JACPNV01. The sequence goes on from JAHFUU010000083.1 coordinate 6,701, forward strand.
CGAAGTCCATCGCGTGGCCGTACTTGGTGTGGAAGTAGCCGAAGACCGGAGCGACCTGGGCCAGCAGGGCTGCGTCGGGCGCGACCGTGGCGGCGAAGCCGTTCAGGTACAGCAGGTTCTTGAAGAACAGGACCAGCTCCTTGGGTATCCGGATCCCGTGGCGGGACAGCACCTTGATCAGCTTGCCGAGGGCGTCGGCGAGCTCCTTGACGTCGGAGCTCTCGTCAAGCTCGTGCGGCTTGACCTCGGCCTCGATCTCGGCCGTGAGCGCAACGAGATCCTGGTCTGGCGGTATGGCACCGAAGGTGACCATCGCGTCGAGCTGGCGGGCAACGTCCATCTGCGCGAACGCGACCATGAACTGGGCGAGGGCGGCCTTCTGCGACTTTCCGAGGCGCCCGACTATCCCGAAGTCGACGAGCGAGAACGTCCCGTCAGAATCGATCAGGACGTTGCCGGCGTGCAGGTCGCCGTGGAAGACGCCATAGACGAGGGTGTGCTCGAGGATGCCCTCGATCGCGAGGCGAAGGAGACGCTCGCCGTCGATTCCTTCGAGATCCGCGCTCGTGTACGAGACGCCCGGGAGGCGCTCCATGACGAGCACTCGCTCTGTCACGAGCCCTGGGACGGGGCGGGGGAAGCGGACGTACCCCGCACCCCCATGCTCGGCTGACAATCCCAGCTCGACCATGTTGAACGCCTCGATCCTGAAGTCGAGCTCTTCCAGCACGAGCTGGGCGAACAGCTCGACGAACCCGGAGACGTTGCCTGTCCGCGCGACCGGGCTGACCTTCTCGGCTGCCCTTGCCGCCCCCGCCATCGCCCTGATGTCGGCCTCGAACCTCTTGCGAAGCCCGGGGCGCCGGATCTTGACAACCAGCTCGCGCCCGTCGTGGGCCACCGCACGGTGGACTTGCGCGATGGACGCAGCACCGAGTGGACGATCATCGAAGTCAGCGAAGAGGTCCTCGATCGGGCGCTCGAAGGCGCGCTCGACGATCCTGCGCGGGACCCGGCGCGCCAAGGGCTTGACCTCGTCGCGGCACCAAGCGAAGGATTCGACCCAGGTCTCGGGCAGCAGGCCTCCCGAGGTCGCGATGAACTGGCCGAGCTTGACCCAGGCAGGCCCACCCGCGCGCACGAGGTTCTCGATCCGCTTCAGTGAGCGGTCCTCAGAGGGAGGCGTGGACTCTGGTGGCCTGCCCATCGCATCGATCACGTCGATGGCGACGAGCACGAGAAGGTGAGCCGCCGTGCGACCCACAGCGGCCACCATCGTCCCGTCGATCTCGGGTCGAGCGAGAGACCGGGCCTTGGGCAGCAGCTCGCGGGCAGCGTCGGGCACCTCGACCGACCACCGCATGGCAGCTTCACGAAGCCCGGGGATGTCCGCCAGCCACAGCGATGACTCGATCATCTCTGCGGTGGAAGGCAGCGCCAACCGGTCTGCATCGATGAATGAAGCCGTTCCGTTGACCATCTGGGCCCTCCGGTGTGAGTTGGATCGGGGGCTTCGACTTGAGCACCCACCAAGAAGTTACTACCGGTAAAATATGTATGGGGTAAGGCAAGCAAGGCAGGCCGGCAAGGCAGGCCGGCAAG
>JAHFUU010000534.1 GCA_023264915.1 Microthrixaceae bacterium
TGGGTCCCAAGCAGCTGGCTGGGGTGATGTCGATCGTGCAGCGTGCAGCCGCCAAGCGAGCCGGGCGCGACTATGACGAAGACACCGATGAGGCGATGAGAGCGATGATCGAGGCCCAGATCGACAAGGAGTCGACCGCCCTGTTCGCGACCGGTCACCTATGGGACGACGGCATCATCGACCCACGTGACACGCGGACCGTGTTGGGCATATCCCTGTCCGCTGCGCACTCTGCACCAGTCTCAGGCTCGGACAGCTTCGGCACCTTCAGGATGTGACGACCATGGCCACCCTCCCAACCCCCACTTGTGGACACGAGCTCCCCCAGTTCCATGCCTGAGATCCGAACACTCCTCGTCGCCAACCGGGGCGAGATCGCCTGCCGCGTCATCCGAACCGCGCGTCGCATGGGAATCCGTACCGTTGCCATCTTCTCGGATCCGGACCGGCTAGCACCGCATGTGCTCGAAGCCGACGTGGCGGTACCTCTGGGTGGCGTGACTGCTGCTGACACCTACCTGAACCGCGCCGAGATCCTCAAGGCAGCGGAGTGGCAAGGAGCCGATGCCATCCACCCTGGTTACGGCTTCCTGTCCGAGAACGCCGCCTTCGCCCGGGCGGTCGTGTCTGCTGGCCGGATCTGGGTGGGCCCTCCCCCTGACGCGATGTCTGCGATGAGCGACAAGGTCCTGGCAAAGCAGGCTGCCACCGATTCGGGGATACCTGTCCTCGATGGAGCTGTGCTCAACGCCGAGGATCCGCCGTCTTGGCACGCACGCGCAGCCGAGGTGGGCTACCCGCTCCTGGCGAAGGCCTCCGCCGGGGGCGGGGGCAAGGGGATGCGTCTGGTCGACAGGGAGGACCAGCTCGAGCAGGCGATTCGGTCATCCCAGCACGAGGCACAATCATCCTTCGGCGATCGAACGGTGTTCATAGAGAGATGGCTGCCGGCACCTCGTCACATAGAGATCCAGATCATCGCCGATTCTGGGGGGAACGTCATTCATCTCGGTGAGCGAGAGTGCTCGATTCAGCGGCGCCACCAGAAGCTCATCGAGGAGTCGCCTTCCACGGCCGTCAACGCCACCTTGCGAGCTCGTCTTGGCGAGGCCGCGGTGACTCTCGCTTCGGCGATCGGATACGTGGGAGCGGGCACCGTTGAGTTCCTCGTCGATGACTCCGACGGTGCAGACGATCCTCCCTTCTACTTCTTGGAGATGAACACCCGACTACAGGTCGAGCATCCAGTCACCGAGGCAATCTGCGGGCTGGACCTCGTGCGGATGCAGCTCGAGATCGCCATGGGTCAGTCACTCGGCCTCGGACAGGATGAGGTCTCATTCAACGGGCACGCAATCGAGGCTCGAATCTACGCCGAGGATCCGGCAGCGGGATGGCTGCCGTCAGTCGGGCAGCTCTACCGCTGGCGGACCGGCCCGACGCCTGGCATCAGGCTCGACTCCGGGGTCGAGACCGGGTCACTGATCACGCCCCACTATGACCCCATGCTCGCCAAGGCGATCGCTCACGCGCCGACCCGCCAGGAAGCAGCGGCACGCCTGGCGCGGAGCCTCCGCGAGATGCAGATCCACGGAATCGTCACGAACCGTGACTACCTGGTTGAGGTTCTCACGCACGATGAGTTCGTCCTCGGTCGAACTCGCACTTACTTCGTCGAGCGTCACCCCGCGGCACCTCCGGACCAGGATGCCTCGGATCCCCTGACACAAAGCACCCGCTACGAGCGTCAGTGGCACATGTTCAACACCGTTCTGGGACCGCATCTCGCGGCTGCAGCACTCTTCTCGCAACGCCCCGTCGCGTGGCAACGGTCTCCCAACCCTTGGCCATTCGCCCCGTCCGGCTGGCGCAACCTGACGGGACGGGGCAAGGAGATGCGCCCCGGAGGTGACGTCTGGAGGCTTGCGGAGTCCCATCTCGGTTCGGCTCCACAGTCGATGACGTTCGCGATCGGTCCCGACCAATGGCATGTTGTGTATGCACGCGTGAGCCGCGATCATCCGCTGGCGTTGCGGCGGCGAGCCGAAGGCGGCGTCAGCCCGTCGATCCAGCTGTTCAACGTTGCCATTGACGGGCCAGCGGGCCAGAGCACGACACTCGTCGAGATCCTCGACCTCGAACACGAGGCGCCGGGAGCGACTGACAGTCCACGAGCGGCAGCCGACATCGAGAACGCGGGCGAGCTTCTCGTGCACTTCGGGCGCCGGGGACACCGATGCTCGGTCCACCGCGTCAAGGACACGATCTATGTCAACTCTCCCTTGGGCCAATCTGAGCTGAGGCTGATGCCGCGTCTTGCTGACCCAACGGCCAGCACATCCACCGGAGGCCCTGTCGCCCCTGTCCCCGGTCGAGTCATCTCAGTAGCGGTCCAAGTGGGTGATCAGGTCACCACGGGCCAAACGCTCGCCGTCCTCGAGGCGATGAAGGTCGAGCACACTGTCGTGTCTCCCCAAGCCGGTGTGGTCGCCGACGTCCTCGTCCAGGCGGGTGACAACGTCGATGCTCACGCGCTCCTCGTCCGCATCGAGGACTCACCGAACGTTGGCTCCACTGGAAACCCAGCGCGACCCCCGGAGGACCGTTGAAGCTGACAACGAAAGCTCGCCGCGGTCCCGTCATGAAAGCGATCAGCTCATGAGCGAGACAGCCTCAGGCAAGGACACGAAGCCCGTGGGAATCCTGCGAATCGCCAACTGCTCAGGCTTCTACGGTGACAGGCTGACAGC
>JAHFUU010000535.1 GCA_023264915.1 Microthrixaceae bacterium
CAAGTGGACCTACGCGGCCGACCCGCTCGTCGCGTGACCCACACGCGACTGATTTCCGCGCGGCGGCACTAGGGTCCTCAAAGGTTGAATCACGTGAAGCGCGAGTCAAGTTCTGGCCGAGGCAAGCTCGAAGATGCCGGGCAGCGGCGCAACGGGCCATCAAGGCGCGTCCTTGCCGGGTCTGCCTTCGCTGCTGTCGGCGCCACGGCGCTCTGGCTGGCCCGCGCGCTCGGTCACGAGAGGGAGCGCCGAGCCTCCCTTCAGGCTCGGCTTGACGCCCGCGCAACCCGTCCGGTGGACGCCGGCGCGGGCACCGGCCAGCAAGGCCAGACCCACGCCGACCTGCGCCAGCGCGATCTCCAGCGCAGCTCGCTGCTCCGTTCGGTCACCCACGACCTGCGGACCCCCCTGGCGGCGATACGGGCCGTCGTGTCTGACCTGTACAGCGGCGTCGAGTACGACGAGGCGACTCGCGCAGAGCTGCTACAGACGGTGCTGGACGAGATCGACCGGCTCGATCGTGTCGTGGCCAACCTCTTGACTGCCAGCCGCATCGAGGCGGGGGCGATGGAGCCGCGCACGACGACGGTCGACGTCGCCGAGCTGTTGAACCACCGGGTTCGAAGCCTCGGTGCGTTGCTGCGCATGAACGACCTGTCAGTTGACGTGCCTGCATCCGTGCCCGCAGCCGAAGCGGACTACGGCCAGATCGAGCAGGTCGTCACCAACCTGCTGGCGAACGCCGCCCGTTACGCTCCTGAAGGAACCGCCATCGTCTTGTCAGCCTACGCGTCGGTCGACGGCCGGTCGGTCCGGGTGACCGTGGCTGACCAGGGGCCCGGGATCCCCGAAGAGATCGCAGGCACCGTGTTCGAACCGTTCGTGCATGGCTCCGGGTCCCGATCCACGGGACTGGGCCTTTCGATCAGCCGGTCCATCGTCGAGGCCCACGGCGGATCCATCGGCATCGATCCAAACCCGGCGGGCGGGATCACCGTCTGGTTCACCCTTCCTGTGGCCCAGACCTTCGAGGTCCGCCGGGCAGGGCTTGGAGAGGCGTGAGGTCCATGACATGAGCGGCCCGGCCGCAACGACAGGCGCCACCACCGGTGCCCCAGCAGGCGGGCCGCCGCCTGACAGCGTGCTCATCGTCGACGAGGAGCCGGCGATCATCCGCGCGGTCAAGGCGGGCCTGGAGGCCCGCGGTTACAAGGTTCGGTCGGCCAGCACGGGCGCAGACGCTGTGGCCGAGATCGCCTCGCACCCTCCGACAGTCGTGTTGTTGGATCTGGGCTTGCCCGACATCGACGGTCTCGAGGTGGTGCGACGGGTCCGTGAGTGGAGCTGGCTGCCGATCGTGGTGCTCACAGCCGACGGGCACGAGCAGCGCAAGGTCGGCGCGCTTGACGAGGGCGCCGATGACTACATCACCAAGCCGTTCTCGATGCCCGAGCTGTTGGCCCGCGTGCGGGTCGCCATCCGCCACCACCACCACAGGCGTGCAGCCCCGGACGAGTCGGTGCTGGAGGTGTGTGACCTGAGCGTCGACGTGGCCCGCCACAAGTGCTCGGTCGCAGGGCGCGCCGTCGAGCTCACGCCGAAGGAGTTCGGGTTCTTGTCGCTCCTGGCGCGCTGGCCGGGGCGCATCTTGACCCACAGGATGATCCTGTCTGAGGTCTGGGGGCCCGAGTACACCAAGGAGACCCAGTACCTCCGCACCTACGCGACCAACATCCGCAAGAAGCTGGGTGACGGGCCCGACTGCCAGCGCCTGGTGGCCAAGCCAGGCGTCGGGTACACGCTCCTCGAGCCCGAGCCTCAGGGCGGCGAGCCAGATGCCGCCAGCGGCGATGGCTGAGAACCTCAGGGCACTTCCGGCACTGCTGGCCGACGAGCCGGGCTTGCTCGGCGCGTTGGGGCGGACGGCAGCTTCGACTGTCCTCGCAGTCCCCGAACCGGCGCGGGCCATAGCCATCGCCGGGCTGGCACACGTCACGAGGCGCCGGCCGATCGTGGTGGCCGTGCCCACGACTGGCGAAGCCGAACGCCTGGTGCGCGACCTTTCGATGTTCATGGGCGGTGAGCAGGTTCACCTGTTCCCCGCATGGGAGACCCTCCCGTTCGAGCGCGTGAGCCCGTCAGTCGAGACGATGGGTCGCCGTCTGCGGACCATGTGGTGCCTGCGTGATCCCGAGCGTGCCCCAGCGGTCGTCGTGGCGCCGATCCGTGCGATGGCACAGCGGCTCGGGCCTCACGTGGAGGATGTCGAACCGATCCGGGTCAGCCACGGAGACCGCGTCGATCCGGCCGGTCTCCTGGATCGTCTCGTCTCCATCGGGTACAGGCGTGAGCATCAAGTCGAGCACCGCGGTGAGGTCGCTGTGCGCGGATCGATCGTGGACGTGTTCCCCTCGACCGCTGATGTCCCCGTACGTGTCGACCTGTGGGGCGACGACGTCGACCGCCTCACCGAGTTCTCGGTCGCCGAGCAGCGATCGACCAACAACATCGCGTCCGTGGAGATGTTCGGCTGCCGTGAGCTGCTTCCCACGCGAGAGGTCCGAGACCGTGCCGAGCGCCTCGTGTCCTTGCAGCCGTGGGGACGCGAGCAGTGGGAACGGTTGGCCCAGGGGCTCACCTTCGACGGGATGGAGTCGTGGCTGCCATGGTTGTCGACCGCAGAACACGTCTTGTTCGATCTCCTCGATGGCTCCGCGCAGGTGCTGCTGGTCGAG
>JAHFUU010000536.1 GCA_023264915.1 Microthrixaceae bacterium
TCCATGACCACGGCCCCGATGCCGAGGCTGTGCACACCTTCGCCTGGGATGTGTTCACCGCGACGACACAGGTGGCTGAGAGCCTGGGCCTCTACGGCGCGGGCCAGGACATCTTGTCGACGGCGTTCTCGGGCAACCTGCGCGGCATGGGGCCCGGCTACGCCGAGCTGGAGTTCGAGGAGCGCCCATCTGAGCCGGTCATCTGCTTCCTTGCCGACAAGACCGAACCTGGTGCGTGGAACTACCCGCTGTTCAAGATGTTCGCCGACCCGTTCAACTCGGCCGGGCTCGTGATCGACCCGAAGATGCACGAGGGGTTCATCTTCGAGCTGTATGACCTGTTCGAGGACAAGCGGATGCTGCTTGACTGCCCGTCTGAGATGTACGACCTGTTGATGTTCATCGGCGCGCCCGCCAGGTATGTGATCCACCGCGTGATCTCCAAGTTCATGGATGAGACGGTGGCGGCCACGAGCACGCAGCGACTCTCGCTCATCGCCGGGAAGTACGTCGGGAAGGACGACCCGGTGATGATCGTGCGGTCCCAGTCGGGCCTGCCGGCTGTGGGCGAGGTGCTCGAACCCTTCTCGTTCCCCTATGGCGTCGCCGGTTGCATGCGAGGCTCACATCACGCCCCCATCATGCCGGTGCCGACCCGCGACGCGCACCCAACCCGCTTTGACGGGCCTCCGCGGGTCGTTGCACTCGGCTACCAGGTCCACGAGGGTCGCCTGGTGGGGCCGCGTGACATGTTCGACGATCCGAGCTTCGACGCGGCGCGCCAGCAGGCCAACGAGGTCATGGACTGGTTCCGCCGCCACGGGCCCTTCGAGCCACACAGGCTCCCGCTCGATGACCTCGAGTACACGACGATGCCAGCGGTGGCAGCCAAGCTCGAGCCCCGTTGGGAACCGCTCCACGAAGAGGGTGGCTGAACGGCACGACAGCGTGCCTCGAGCTCGGCAGCGGACACGGCTCGGCAGCGGACACGGACTGGGACAGATCAGGTGCGAAAGCTGTCGAGGAGGTTGTGTGCCTCGACTGCCCGGGCGATGTCAGACAGCGACAGGATCCCGGCGACTCGCCCGTCGCGGAGGACGATCGCGCGTCCCGGCACCGAGGCGGTCATGGGCCCGAGCAGGTCGACGGCCGGCTGGCCGGGATCGGCGAGGGGCACCTGCCCGATCGGGCACATCGCTTGGCCGACCGTTGCCTGCGCGCGGTGAGACGGGGGGATCTGGCGGATCGAGTCGAGCGTCACGAGACCAAGTGGCCGTCCTGCGGGATCGACCACCGGGTAGGCCGAGAAGCGGTGGCCGAGCACGAACCGGTCCACAAGCTCTGCGATGGTGAGCTCAGGGGGCACGGTGACGGGGTCAGATGACATGAGCTGGCCGGCGGTGAGCCCTTCGAGGGACTCGTTGAGCCTGATCTGCTGGCTCTCGGCCCGAGCTGCGCCGAGCACGAACCAACCCAACACCGCGAACCACAGACCACTCAGGCCTGCGCCGGCGAGCAGCAGCAACAGGCCGGACGCAATGAGGCCATAGGCAACCGCGGCAGAAACGCCTCCTGCCTTGCGGGTCGCGACAGCCTCGTCGTCATACCAGAGCCACATGGCTGCTCGCAGAACGCGACCACCGTCGAGGGGGAAGGCCGGCAACAGGTTGAACACTGCCAGAACGATGTTGATGACGGCGAGCCAGCCAAGTGATGCTGTCAGGAGGCCGAAGCCGTCAACGGAGCTTGACAGCAGGGCGACGGCAGCGAAGATCAGACCGAGCGCGAAGCTCGTAGCTGGCCCGGCTACGGCAACAGCCAGCTCCTCGGTGGCCGAATGGCTTGTCGAGCCGAGCTCGGAGACACCACCCAGCAGCCAGAGGGTGATGCGCCGGACCTCGATGCCACGCCGCTTGGCGAGGAGCGAGTGGGCCAGCTCATGGGCCAGCAGGCAGGTGTAGAACAGCGCGACGATGCCGCCGCCCGCAATCCAGTAGGCAAAGGTGGCCCGCCCGGGGTCAAGGGTCGGGAGGACATCGTCTGCCAATCCGAACAGGATCAACCCCGCGACCACAAGAAGGCTCCAGTGGGCTCTGATGTCGATCCCGAACACCCTGCCAAGGCGAATCGAGCCGGTCATGGCGTTCATTGCGCACCTCAGGTTCCCGGGCCCAGGACACGGGCTCTGTCACCTGCTGACGCTAGGTCCAGGCTGGAGCCACTCCTAGGGCTGAAGGTCACGCTTTGCAGATTCGAGCGCGTCGACCAACACCCCCAAGAGATGAGGGGCCGAGGATCTCATCCCGATCACATCGGTCGTCCGAGGAGGGCGAGAGCCCCGGCTAGCGTCTCTCGCTGGAGGAGCTCATCATGACCAAGACAATCGTGGTTCCCCTCGACGGGTCCGAGCTGGCCGAGCGGTCCCTGCCGACCGCTGCCTGGCTCGGCCGCGAGCTCGGCTGCCAGATCCGGCTGATGACCACCAACCTGGGTGGCGACACCGCTGCTGAGGAGGCATACCTGCGCGATCAGGCGACAAAGGCCGGAGCCGCCAGCATCGATGTGGAGGTCGTCGACCATCGCTTCCCCGCGCGTGGGGTGCAGGATTGCGTCGAGGCCTTGGCGGACCCGGTGATCTGCATGACGACGCGAGGCAGGGGAGGGCTTGCCGAGGTGCTGCTCGGCAGTGTCTCGGACGAGATCGTTCGCGGCGTGCAGGTCCCGGTCGTGCTGG
>JAHFUU010000537.1 GCA_023264915.1 Microthrixaceae bacterium
GCTTCCCGGTGAGCTGGCTCGGTACCATGGTTGTGAGCTGAGATGCACCCGATGAACGATGAGGCTCGACTGCACGAGTCACTTGGCTTGACCGATGAAGAGGCGGCTGACATCGAGCGAATCCTCGGTCGCGAGCCGAACCACCTCGAGTTGGCCATGTACGCGGTCATGTGGTCCGAGCACTGCTCGTACAAGTCGTCGAGGGTGCACCTCAGACGGCTGCCGACCGAAGCCGAATGGGTACTGGTCGGGCCTGGCGAGAATGCGGGAGTGGTGGACGTGGGCGACGGGATCGCTGCTGCGATTCGAATTGAGAGCCACAACCACCCGTCTGCCATCGAGCCCTACCAGGGCGCCGCGACCGGCGTCGGAGGCATCTTGCGTGACATCTTCACCATGGGAGCGCGCCCCATCGCAGTCATGGACCCGCTGCGATTCGGGTCCCTCGATGACTCCCGCAGCTGTTGGATAGCAGAAGGCGTCGTTTCGGGCATCTCGGGCTATGGCAACTCCGTGGGCGTACCAACCGTCGGTGGTGAGACGGTGTTCGATGAGACCTATGCAGAGAATCCCTTGGTCAACGTGCTGTGCCTGGGACTCTTGCCGGCTGACCGGTTGGTGCTGGGTCGCGCGACGGGTGAGGGGAACCTCGCCGTACTGCTCGGTTCCACCACGGGCAGGGACGGCATCGGTGGTGTCAGCGTTCTCGCGTCGGCGGGTTTCTCAGATGAAGAGGCGGACGCCCAGAAGCGCCCGAGCGTGCAGGTAGGCGATCCCTTCGAGGAGAAGCGCCTCATCGAAGCGTGCCTCGAGCTCCTCGACCGCGGCCTCGTCGTGGGGATCCAGGATCTGGGCGGGGCGGGCCTGTCGTGTGCTACCAGCGAGACCGCATCGCGGGGCGGAATGGGTATGGACGTCGATGTCGCCGCCGTGCCCCTGCGTGAGCCGGGCATGGAGCCCTTCGAGGTCATGACCAGCGAGTCCCAAGAGCGCATGCTGGCCATAGTCGACCCGGCAGCAGGCCAGCGGGTGCTCGAGGTGTGCGAGAAGTGGGAGGTGCGGGCAACAGTCGTCGGCCGGGTCACCGCTGGTGGCCGGCTCCGCGTCCTCGGGCCTGAAGGGCAGGTGCTGGCCGATGTTCCGGCGTCGTCCCTTCATGATGCTGCCCCTCTCTATGAGAGGCCGATGTCGCCGCCGAAGGGGTTCGACGAGGTGTCGCGCTCGCTTGCTGGACCCCCGCAGCCTTCGGTGGCCGAGCCAGCCGATGATCTGCGCGCAATGCTGGCTGACACGGCGTGGATCTCGAGCCAGTACGACCACCAGCTCTTCTTGAACACCGTCGAGGGTCCTGGCGGCGACGCTGCCGTTCTGCGCCTCAAGCACCCGGTGAGCGGGGTGGATACGGGTCGCGCGTTGGCGCTGACCACCGATGGCAACCACCGCTGGTGTGCCGTCGATCCTCGAGGCGGTGCTGCTCTCACCGTTGCTGAGTCGATGCTCAACCTTGCCACGGTAGGAGCTCGCCCCCTCGCTGTCGTCAACTGCCTCAACTTCGGGAACCCCGAGCACCCAGAGGTCATGTGGCAGCTCTCAGAAGCGATAGACGGCATGGCAGATTCGTGTCGCTCGCTCGGAATCCCCGTGATCGGAGGCAACGTAAGCTTCTACAACGAGAGCCGAGGCGCTGACATCGACCCGACTCCGGTCATCGGCATGCTGGGCATGATCGACAGGTTGGTCAGGCGTCCTCCTGGTGTGGGACTTGTGGACGGTGGCTGCCTCGTGCTCATCGGAGTGACTCAGGCCGAGCTCTCGGGATCTTTGTGGAGCCGCCAGCGTGGCCATCGCACAGGTTGCCTGCCTGGCCTTGACCTGGTCCATCACACCGAGGTCTGCAACGCCGTCCGCAAGCTGGTGGTTGGCGGGCTGGTCGAGGGTGTGCATGACATCTCTGCTGGTGGGTTGGGGCTCGCCCTGGCCGAGATGGCAGTCCGATCCGGCATCGGCTTCTCGGTGGCACGCGTTGCAGATCATGCCGAGCTCTTCAGTGAGTCGCCGTCTCGTGCCGTTGCTTGCATACGTCCAGAGGTCCTGGCCATCGTCGAAAGGGTTCTATCTGAATCCGGTGTCCCGTTCTCGCGGATCGGGGTTGGCACCGGTGACGTCCTGTCGGTCAGGGGTTTGCTCGAGCTTCCGCTGGCCGTCGCGGTGGCGTCGTGGCGAGACCGCCTTCCCGCGGTTCTCGGAGCGGGCAACGCACAGCGGTGAACGACGCCTTGGCTGGCCAGGCCGAGCGGCCGCCCCGTCGCCGGCCTCGCTTGGATGTGTCTGGACTCAGTGAAGTCCGTTGATGTATCCAGCAACGGTGATCGAACCTATGATGGCTGGGTGAGCGATGCCGAGCACCGGCGCCTTGGTGCAGAAGGTGGTGAGGTCGTGTCGCCCTCTCTAGATGAGACGCCGGGCCACGAATGCGGCGTGTTCGGTGTGTATGCACCCAACCAACCTGTGGCCCACCTCACCTATCTGGGGCTCTACGCGCTTCAGCACCGTGGACAGGAGTCGGCGGGGATCGCGGTCAGCGACGGACATCTCATCACCGTGATCAAAGACATGGGCCTGGTGTCGAACGTGTTCGACGATCGGACCCTTGCGCCGCTGACCGGCCATCTCGCCATCGGGCACACGCGCTACAGCACGACGGGTTCGAGCACCTGGCGCAACGCTCAAC
>JAHFUU010000538.1 GCA_023264915.1 Microthrixaceae bacterium
CCGGTCCACCTACCTGGTCCGCCAGGCCGGGTTCGTGGGGTGTCACCAGTTCGGCCTGCTCGACCAGCTCGATGTGGTCGGCCTGGCCGAACCGGGCGCCAAGCTGCTCATCAACAGCCCCCACGGGTCTGGAGGCACGTGGGACAAGCTCTCAGTCGAGGACCAGACGCAGATGGTCGAGAAGGCCCTGCGCGTCTTCGTGATCGACGCGGACCGGGTGGCTGCCGACGCCGGGATGCCGGGCCGGTCCAATGCTGTGCTGCTTCCTTGCTTCTTCGTGCTGTCCGGGGTGCTGCCCCGCGACGAGGCGATCGCCGAGATCAAGCGATCCTTCGAGAAGACCTACGGCCGCAGGGGCCAGGCCGTGATCGACCGCAACAACGCCGCGGTCGACGCCGCTCTCGAGGCGCTCCACGAGATGCCCGTTCCCTCCGAGGTGACTGCCAGCCGGCACCGTCCTCACCCGGTCGACGAATCCGACGCCCCGGATTTCGTCGCCAGGGTCACCGCGAAGCTGCTGGCCGGCGAAGGAGAGCTCCTGCCGGTCAGCGCGTTGCCGGTGGATGGCACCTTCCCCACCGGAACGGCCCGCTACGAGAAGCGATCGCTCGCGCGTGAGCTGCCGATCTGGCAGCCGGAGCTGTGCATCGACTGCGCGAAGTGCGCGATCGTCTGCCCCCACGCCGCGATCCGCATGAAGGTGTTCGCCCCCGAGGCCCTCGACGCGATCGACGATCCCGATGGCACGTTCCTGTCCAAGGCGTTCCGCTCCAAGGATCTCCCTGGGCACCTGCTCACGATCCAGGTTGCCCCCGACGACTGCACGGGCTGCGGCATCTGTGTCGACGTGTGCCCAGCGCACTCGAAGACCGAGGCGCGGATCAAGGCGATCAACATGGCCCCGGCCGCGGAGCACCGCGAGCTCGAGCGCATCAGGTGGGATCAGTTCCTGGCGGTGCCCGAGCTCGGCCGTGACCTGCTGGCGCATGAGACCCTGAAGGGCTCGCAGGTGCTCGAGCCGCTGTTCGAGTTCTCCGGGGCCTGCTCGGGTTGCGGCGAGACCCCATACCTGAAGCTGGTCACTCAGCTCTTCGGGGACCGTGTCATCGTGGCCAACGCCACGGGATGCTCGTCGATCTACGGCGGCAACCTCCCGACCACCCCCTGGGCGACCAACTCCGACGGGCGCGGTCCGGCCTGGTCCAACTCCTTGTTCGAGGACAACGCCGAGTTCGGCCTGGGCATCCGCCTGGCGGTCGACCAGCAGAACCACTTCGCGAAGATGGTGCTGCGATCCCTCGCCGGAGACCTCGGTGACGATCTGGTCGGTTCACTGCTCGACGCCGACCAGTCATCAGAGGACGGGGTCATGTCGCAGCGGGCGCGGGTGGCCGAGCTGCGCCAGCGGCTCGCAGGAATGGCTGATCCGGCCGCAGCGGTGCTCGACGGTCTTGCCGACGAGCTGGTCCGGCGGAGCGTCTGGATCGTCGGCGGCGACGGGTGGGCATATGACATCGGCTTCGGCGGCGTCGATCACGTGCTGGCGTCGGGCAGGGACGTCAACCTGTTGGTGCTTGACACCGAGGTCTACTCCAACACGGGAGGTCAGGCCTCCAAGGCCACCCCGCGGGGCGCGGTCGCCAAGTTCGCGACTGGCGGAAAGGCCACTCCCAAGAAGGACCTCGGCATGATCGCGATGGCATACGGCAACGTGTACGTCGCCCAGGTCGCGATGGGTGGCAACGACATCCAGACGGTGAAGGCCTTCGCCGAGGCCGAAGCTTGGCCTGGTACCTCGTTGATCATCGCGTACAGCACCTGCATCGCCCACGGCCTCGACATGGCCACCTCGATGAGCCATCAAAAGGACGCCGTCAAGAGTGGCTACTGGCCCTTGTACCGGTTCCACCCCGGCACCGGAGAGCACGCCCGCCCCTTCTCCCTGGACAGCAAGTCACCTTCGATCCCGGTCACCCAGTTCCTGGCCGGCGAGGGTCGTTTCGCCATGCTCGAGCGCTCGAGCCCCGAGGTCGCAGTCTCGCTCCGAGGGGCGCTGCAAGCCGACGTCGACGAGCGGTACCGGCTCTATGAGCAGCTGGCGGGAGTCGAGCGCACCGTCACCCAAGAAGGGGAGACCCGCGACGCCGACCCTGACGAACCCGGCGGTGAGAGATCTGGCGAAGGCTCGGACCCGGCCGGCCGTTCCGGGCAAGAGGCGGGTGGGGCAGGTGACTGACCTGTCGACCTCCTATCTGGGGCTCGCGCTGAGATCGCCGCTGGTCGCGTCGGCCTCACCGCTGACCCGGGACATCGACCAGCTCGCGCGCCTGGATGAGGCGGGAATAGGTGCGGTCGTGCTGCCTTCGCTGTTCGAGGAGCAGTTGACCCATGACGAGCTCGAGATCGAGCAGATGCTCAACACCGGAAGTGAGTCCTTTGCCGAGGCGACAGGCATGTTCCCGGATCTCGGTGACTACAACACCGGCCCGGACTCTTACCTGAGTCTCATCGATCAAGCCAAGGCAGCCGTGTCGGTCCCGGTGATCGCAAGCCTCAACGGCACCACGCCCGGAGGTTGGACGCGCTATGCGCGTCTCATCGAGGACGCGGGTGCTGATGCTCTTGAGCTGAACGTCTACCAGGTGGCGGCGGACCCTGACCGAACATCGGCCGATGTCGAGTACGCGACCACCGATCTGGTCGAGTCAGTGGCAGGGTCTGTCTCGAT
>JAHFUU010000084.1 GCA_023264915.1 Microthrixaceae bacterium
CCGGCTGTCCCCGTCCGGCAGGATCGAGCTCTACAACAACAGCGGCAGAGTCCACCTGATAGCCGACGTCGTCGGGTACTACGACACCTCCACTCCAGCCCCGGGCGCGCTGTACAAGGGGATCGCCCCGGTCCGATTGCTCGACACCCGCGATCCCAACAGTCCCAAGTCCACACCGTTCGGCAGCGCGGAGGGCTTCGATCTCAACATCGGACAGCTCCCCGAGGGCGCGTCTGCCGCGGTTCTGACCCTCACGTCCACCAACACGACAGCGCCTGGCTTCGTCACTGCCTGGCCGACAGGGCAGCCCAAGCCCCTCGCCTCCAACCTCAACCCCCAGACCGGTCTGACCCGAGCCAACCTGACCGTCGCCAAGGTGAACAGCTCCCGGCAGGTGAGCCTGTTCAACAACTCCGCTACAACCGATCTCGTGGTGGATCTCGTCGGCTACTACTCCGCTGAAGGGGCTCCTTCCGGTGGCTCGGAGTACTTCGCTGTCACTCCCGAGCGCCTCTATGACACCCGGGACGGCACTGGCTCGATACCAGGCCCGGTGAGCAACGCGGCCAACCTGAGTGTCCAGTTCGCGGGCATGGGCTCCGTACCGTCTCCGACAGGTGCAGCCACATCAGTCGATGCGAACGTGACCGTCGTGGGTCCCTCGGCCGACGGCCACACGACCATCTGGCCGTCGGGGCCCAAGCCCAACGTCTCGACCCTCAACTACCGCGCTCTTGAGACTGTCGCCGACCGCAGCTTCGTGACCCTTGACTCCGGAGGCGCCTTCGTGTGGTCAGCGGCCCCTTGGACTCACTATGTGGTCGACGTGAGCGGCTGGTTCGGCCCGCTTCTCTGAGCGTCGTAGGTCCCCCCCTCCGGGCAGCCTCACGCGGGGGGATCCACGACCGAGCGCCTGTGTGGCCGTAGCGTTTTGGCGGTGCGACGAGCTGTGAGGTCCAATGGCGAGCTCGCCAACGGGATGCATCCATTGGTCATGAGCTCGCCGTGGCTTCGCACGGTTCGGTTGAACAAGCAACAAGTCGGAGAGATACGGCGACCAACGTGAAGCTGGCGTTTCGGTGACAACACTCGAGCCAACCACTCCTTCGAGCGTGAAAGGCGGACCGACGGGCGATCTCGCGTTGCCTCCAGGGGGCGGGGGCGAACCCGACGCCGAGTTCGAGTCACAAGCCGCGCGCTGGCATGCGGTCTTGGACTCAGCGCTCCTCGATGAGTTGGGACCGGCTGCGGCGGGCCACCCGGTCCAGCGCAAAGTCGACGGGGACGTCGATCCCTCACGCGATGTGGCCCGCCCGGGCCGGGCAGGGCTACCGCGTCCTGATCAGAGGTCGACCAACGCGCCGATCTCGCGGCGGGCCATGCTCAGCGGCATGGCGGTCGTCCCGGCTGCGGCGGCCGCCTATGGGGTGCTCAGGTGGACGACCCAACATGTCGCCTCCGCTGACCAGGCGGACGCAGCGGCATCCTCACCTGCTTCGAGCCTCGTGATAGGCGCGAGGCCCGAGGTCCCAGAAGGGTCGGCGAAGCCCGGATGGGACATCCTGGAGGAGAACTCCAAGCCCGGAACCGGTGACTGGCAGATCACCCAGGTGCGCTCGGCGTGGGACAAGGTCCGCGGGTACCTCAGCCACACGAGCGCCCAGCGAGGAGACAAGGTGGCACTGTTCGTGTCGACCTCGGCTCCCGCCTTCGTCGCGACTGCTTACCGGATGGGCCATTACGGCGGCCTGGGTGGCCGGCAGGTCTGGACCTCGGGCCCACAGACCGGCAAGCAGCAGGCACCCGTCCGCGTGGACCGCTCCACCAACCTCCGGGACGCGCCGTGGGAGCCGAGCGTGTGGATCCCGCTGGATGAGTCCTGGGTGCCGGGTGCCTACCTGTTCAAGCTGACGAGCAGCGACGGAGGCGAGTCCCAGGTGCCGTTCGTGGTGCGTGACGACGAGCGCCCGTCAGCCGTGCACATACAGCACGACGTGACCACGTGGCAGGCCTACAACCGTTGGGGTGGGGCGAGCCTCTATGAGGGCGACGGAGGCAGGGCCAAGGTCGTCAGCTTCGACCGTCCCTATGACCTGTCCGGTTCTGGCAACTTCCTCGGCGGCGTGCGCGAGATCACGGCACTGACAGAGCAGCTCGGAATCGACACGACTCACTCGACCAGCCTCGACACCCATTCGCGCCCCGAGCTGGCGGCTCGCCACAAGGTCTGGATATCCCCCGCACATGACGAGTACTGGTCACTGGAGATGCGAAACGGGGTCGAGGCCGCGCGCGATGTCGGTGTGAACCTGATCTTCCTGGGGGCCAACTGCATGTACCGCCGCATCCGGCTCGAACCGAGCTTCTGGGGCAAGCACAGGCTCGTCGTCAACTACCGCACCGCGAAGGATGACCCACTGAAGGGTGTGGATCCGCAACGCGTCACCGCCAGTTGGCGTGAGGCTCCGAGTCCGCGGCCAGAGAGCTCGATCGTGGGCAACTTCTATGAGTCGAACCCTGTCAGGGCCGACATGGTCATCGTCAACTCCGGAGCATGGATGTTCGAGGGCACTGGTGTCCGCGACGGTGACCGGTGGCAGAACCTCGTGGGCAACGAGTACGACCGCGTGACCCCAGAGGTGCCGACGCCCCCCAACATCGAGGTGCTCGCCCATTCCCCTCTGACGGTGAAAGGCAAGAAGAGCTTCGCCGACATGACCTACTACACCGCCGACAGCGGGGCAGGTGTGTTCTCGTCAGGTTCCATCTGGTTCGAACGCCATCTCCTGCCCGGCGGGACCGGTACCGACGCGCAGATCATCGCAATGATGACCAACATCTTGAGGGTCTTCGCCAGTGGCCCGGCGGGTCAGGTGCACCCGAGCCGCAACAACCTCTCCGCGCTCGGCATCCACCGCGGATACCTGCCGCGCATCTCCTGAAAGATCCCCAGGACCTGTGGGCGCTCGTCGGTTCGAAGGCCAAGGGCCTGGCTTGGTCGCTATGATCGGCCGGACTCGTGGCGGCGGGTTGCCAGCCCGGGACCAGACAAATGCTGCGCTTGAGACGGCCCAGGGCGGACCCCTGCCCCGAGAGCCGAGACACCGAACCTGAGCCCACACGAGAGTGGGTCCGCCGTCGTGCCCTCGTCGTGGCTCTGGTCGCCATCCCCGCGGCAGCACTCGTCGCTGTCAACTCCTCCCACCCCATGCCCGAGTCCCCGCCCGCGGGTGCTTCGCCGACCCCCGTCGTGTCAGAGACCCAGCCGCCAGAGACCTCCTCGATCCTCACCGAGGAGCTGGCAGAAGGCACGGTGGAGCCAGATCCAGGTGCCAGCCCGACCACGACGCTCCCACCACCTCGGCCCGGGCCTCCGGTGTGGCCGTCAACCGGAGCGCAGGCCAAGCACGGGCGGGCAGTGACCATCTACCGCTCGGCGAAGGGCAAGGCGCTCCGGACCCTCACTGATCCGTGGGGAGCGATCCCGGCTCACCCGGCCTTCCGCGTCCTCCGTCAGGCCGGGGAATGGCTCGAGGTCTCCCTGCCGGTCCGCCCCAACGAGTCGACAGGCTGGATACGGGCCGAGGACGTCAACCAGTACACGACGAACCTGTCCATCGACATCGACATCGATGCGCGCTGGCTCACGGTCTATGACAGGAACCAGGTTGTGATCAGTGTGGCGATCGTCGTCGGAACGCCCTACACACCCACCCCCTCTGGGAGCTTCTTCGTCTCTGATCTGATCCCGAACCCGGGTGGACCTTTCGGAACGTTCGCACTTGGCCTCTCCGCGCACTCCAACGTGCTCACCGAGTTCGCCGGTGGGGATGGCCAGGTGGCCATGCACGGGACGAACCAGCCTCAGCTCATGGGCACAGCCTCGTCCCACGGCTGTGTTCGCGTGCCCAACAACGTGGCCTCAAGGCTCGGCCCGGCCTCGACGGTCGGCATCCCAGTCCGCATGCACCACGGCTGAGCGCGCCGCGGCGTCATCGGGCCCGCAGGGTCAGTCGACCGTCCTCGGCTCGACCCATAGGGTCGCCAAAGGGCGGGCGTTCTCGAGCAGCCAATCGAGCGCTTCGCGAACATCTGTTGGCTCTGATGCGGCGGCAAGGTCGCGATCCACGTCCTCGATCGCTGCCTGAAGGCAGTACAGCCTGCTCTGAAGCTGCTCGATGCCTTCACGGGACATGATCAGGTCGTCGTCTCCCAGTCCATGCGCCGCGGCAAGCTTGCGGGCCATGAAAGCCTGCTGGCGGCATCCCTGCCGGCAGTACTCACGGGGCCGACCTCGCCCCGGCCGGACGAACTCACGCCCGCACCACCTGCACCTGGACCGGGACTCGGCTCTGGCGGTGTGAGTCGGCAACTGCATCTGAGAGATTTTGCACCGGATCCACCCCGCACAGGTGGACCTGTGCAACCCAGGCACCGCCCATCAGGACGGGAACCTCATGTGCCCGGGGTCGCGGGCGTCAGCCGGTGAACCGCGGCACTGCCACAACGGCCCCAGCCGCGCTCACCTCGACGGTTGTGGTCGACGGGCTCGCGCCAAGCGGTGCTGAGGACGTGGTGGAAGCCATCCGCGTCGTCGTCGCTGCGGTGGTGGTGGTGGTGGACTGGCAAGGGAGAGCGGCGGGGTGGAAGGTCCCGGTGGCCAACGGGAACGGCCTCATGGCCGCCCCCCACACGGCTTGGCGTGTGGCGAACGCATCAGGTGCCCCAGAGCTGAACGGGGACGCAAACGCTCCCCTGTCGCCTTCGGTGGCAGCGCACCCCAGCTGCCAGCTCAGAAGCGACGTCATGGGATCACCAGCACTGGCCACCCAGCGCCCAGAACGCGGATCTTCCCCCGCGGCGAGGATCGCTTGGATAACCAGTGATGTGGAGTTCGGGTCGTCTGCCAGGCCTGAGATGAAGGCGAATCCGCCCGCTCCCGATTCGGCTGCCGCGAGGAACGACAAGGCCGACGGCACCGCGGACCGAGCGCCTGAGGCGACAAGAGCCTGGACCGCCAGGGCGGTGGAGTTGGTGTCCGGGCCCACGAAGTTCACCGGATCAGGGGCGTCACAGGGCAAAGCCAGGTTGGCGCGGTAGGCCTGCCATCCTCCGGCAGCGGCGGCTGGCGAACCGGAGCACTGCTGGGAAGCGAGCCAGGCCACAGCCTCAGGTGGGACAGTCGAACCAACCGCACCAAGACCGACGAGGGCGAGGGCTTGACGATAGACCCCGTCATATGAGGGATCCTGAGCACCGAAGAGCCCGGGGACGAGGTCCCCGAGAGTGTTGGAGAGACGGTCGACCAGGTTCACCCCGGCGACGTCGGAGGGGTTCAGGCCGGCGAGCCCGGCGATCATCAGCATCTCGCCGATGTTGCCGGGGTCATCGTTGCCTCCGTCAACGATGGCGGTCTCGATGTGCGCAGCGAGCCAGTTCACGATCCTGTCAAAGGTCGGCTTCTCGACTCGTGCCGCACCGAGGGCCAGCGCGGTCTCGAGGGTGGCAGTGATGTTGGGGCTGGTGTCTGGCAAGGGAACGAAGCCTTGCGCGTTCACGAGCCTCGCAGACCAGGTGGCCGCGAGCTCGGCCGCGAGCGCGGGATCGTTGCTTGGTGGCGCGGCAAGGGTCTGTCCCACGGATGCAAGACAGGCCCCCGCGATGACCAAGAGAGTGACCGCGGCCTTGGCGGCACGGGCCATCTTGTTCCTCAGCATGGGTCTCCTTTCGACCAGGCCGGCCGGAACCTCATGCGAGGTGCGTTCAGGCTCAGCCCCGTTTTCCACGACGGGTGCATCGAGAGAGCCTCGAGACCCGGGGAGGCATTCCGGCTTGCAGGAGTGCCGGCACCTGGGTGCCTGGCGGCTCCGGCCTACGGTTGCGGGACAGCGCCGGAATCTGACCGGCTTCCCCTCCACGGGCTCGTTTCTCGTTGCGGTCGCCATGCAAGCACACCGTGAACGAGCGAGCCAAACCGCGGCCGTGGGCGGGCCATAGACTGCAAGCGCCCGGATCCGTTCTGAACGAGGGGGATCACAAGGTGACCAAAGCCGACGGAGGCTGCGGCCCCGACGACCAGCGCCGCCGCGAGGAGGTCATCTTGACCCTTCTGGGCTCTGAGAACGACCTCGACTTCCAGACCCTGCTATCGGTCTTCCCGCATCCGCGGTATGAGCTCGTCGGCACCCACAAGGTCTATGACGGCGTCGAACAGGTCAAGCATCATCTCAAGGATCGTCGAAGGGCGTTCCCGGACTACCGCAGCGACCTGATCGCCTACTACCACGCCCCCGACGCGGTGATCGCCGAGGTCTGGGTCCATGGCACCCATCTCGGGCAGATCGAGCAGATCGAGCCAACCGGCAAGGCGTTCCGGTGCAGGATGGCGGTCTTCTTCATGTTCGACAGAGACCAGCTCACCTGTGAGCGGGTCTACTTCGATCAAGCCACGATCGCACGCCAGCTCGCCTAGCACGGGCAACGCGCCGGTGATCAACCAGGCCACCCACAGAACCAGGTCTGGGCGCCAACCGCGCCCCGATCCTGATCACATGACTCGTCGGGCCGGGGGCGAAGCCCCGTCAGAGCTGTGCGAACTCCTGGGTCTCGAACACCAGGTACATGCCGTTCGCAAGCTGGGAGCTGGCTACGCCGACTGCACCGTTGTTGTATCCGGTGCCGAGGATGTTGGCCCGGTGTCCGCTCGATCCCATGAACCCGGAGTGCATGCTCTGAACCGCTCCTGATACGGAGCTGGAGATCGAGCAACCCACGTTCTCACCAAGTGCCCGCCAGCCAGCGGGCGCTCCATCGGTGAGGTTCGAGTGGCGCAGTGTCGTGCCGCTGCACACACCCCCAGAGTTCGCCAGCAGGCCGCGGGACCAGTTCTGAGCCTTCACAACAAGTGTCTCGTTGGCCGCCAGCGTCGCGATCCCCCGTGACGACCGCTCTGTGTTGATGAGATTGAAACCAGTCTGTTCGTCGGTTGTCATGCACGCGGATACCACAAGCATGATCGCTACAAGCACGCCGGAGACCAGCGCGCCTCGTGTTCGTGTCATCTGAAACCCTCTTTTTGTTCCTGTCGACCCGCCTTCACCCCGTGATCGGCTTAGGACCCGGTTCGCTTGATACATCAAATTGGGGCTTTACCGTCACTTGAGGACCTTCGGCTCCCTGGCAAACAGCACAGCGCTCCCCCATGATCTCTGCCGGTTGGTGCGGGATCTCGCAGGGGCCCCGGTGGTTCGACCACCTTCGAGCCCCCTCTGTGGCCGCGGTCCCCCGCAGTCCTCAGGCATGGCGGCTCGCGTCGGAATCCTCACACGTCCGGCCAGAGCACGAGCCCAGCCGATCGAGCCGCTCTCTCAACGCCGCGATCGTTGGTCCGTACTCGGGTCGTGACACGAGGTTGACGCGCTCGACTGGGTCGGCCTTGAGGTCATACAGCTCCTGGTCGTTGGCCCAGGCGGTGTAGGCCCAGTTCTCGACCCGTATCTGGCGCACCACCGGTTCTTGCCCCAGCGGGAAGAACTCCTCGAGGAGGACCGCACGATCGATCGATCGAGCTGGGTCTGTGGCCAATGGCTTCAGGTCGCGACCATCCAGCGTGGCGGGAACGTCAAGACCCGCGGCGGCAAGGATGGTCGGCGCGAGGTCGACGTTGAGGGCTTTCTGGTCTGCCTTGGCGCCACGGGGGAAGCCAGGGCCTCTAACCAGGAGCGGCAGGTGGACAGCTTCCTCATAGAGGAGGCGCTTGCCGTACAGGCCGTGCTCCCCGTGGAACACGCCGTTGTCGGAGGTGAAGATGATCAGCGTGTTGTCGAGCTGGCCGCGATCGCGCAACGCGTTGTAGATGGCCTCGACCCACTCGTCGACGGCCTGGAGGGTTTCCAGCTCGCTCCGGTATGCCTGCTCGATATAGGCCTTCTCGGCTGGCGCGCTCTTGACTCGGTCCCGCACCAGGGGCGGCTTGGTCGCCACGTCGAGGGTGCTGAGCGCCTGCTCGCCGAACAGCATGCTGTCTGATCGGGGCAGGGCCTGGTTGGCCATCGAGCCCTGGTGGCGAGGGGCAGGGACTGGGAGCATGCTGAACGCGGGCTTCTCGGAGGACCCTGCCTCTGCTGCGCCCACGTGAGGTGCCAACGGTGTGAAGGAGATGAAGAAAGGCTGCTTGCGCTCAGAAGCAGCGTCGATGTCAGTTATGACCTCCTTGCCGAGCACG
>JAHFUU010000539.1 GCA_023264915.1 Microthrixaceae bacterium
GGCATGTCTGACGCAGGGTCGCTCTCGGTCCGTGAACGGCGGGCCGACGGTCCCGGGCCCGACCGGCGCCCCATGCCGATGTCGATGAGCTTCGGCCTCACCGCCGCGGTCGTGCTGCTCGTCGCCCTGGCTGCTGTGCCGGTGGTCGCCGATGCCCGGTTCAACGCGGCGTGGAGCATCGGTGAGCGCCTCAGGGTCGATGCCCACTACGGCGACCGGCTTCGCAGCGCCTTCGAGGAGGCCGAGGCGTTGAACCCGATAGAGGCCACATACCGGGCTGAGGCAGCTCGCTGGGCCCTCCAGGCCTCACCGGAGATGGGCCCCGCCGAACGGTTGCGGCTCCTGGAGTGGGCCCAGCAACAGCTCGACGAGGCACTGGCGATCCAGCCAGACGAGAGGGAGCTGCTGGACCGGAAGGCACGGGTGCTGGATCGGCGCGCGACCCTGGGTGACAAGTCGCTGTTCGAGCAGTCCGAGCAGCTCTTCCGGAGGCTCATCACGGCTGACCCCTACGATTCCAAAGCCCGGGTGGATCGCATCTACCACCTTCAGGTGTGGAGAGATGCCGTCAACGATCCCGTGCTGGACCGCGAGATGCGCGACGAGGTGCGCGCCACCGAGTCGCTCGCGTACGTCTCACCCAAGACCTGGTGCCAGCTCAGCCAGATCCAAAGCGACATCGGCGAGCACGCGGATGCCCTCAGGACCGCGAGGCGGTGCGCAGAGCTGTCCCCGACAGATCCGGCGGCTCAGGCTCGCCTCTCCGAAGCCGAGCATCGGGCGCCGCGCACATGAAGTGGAGCGTCGCACCCGGGGCGGGCGCACATGAGCTGGCGCGCAGCTGAAGTGGCGCGGGCCCAGATCAGGCCGATGCCATCCCGATCACACGGCTCGTCGGGCCGGGGCTGAGCCCGGCAAGGTCGACGGATCGTCGGTCAGTGGCCCGTGTTCCAGCGTGATGCTGCCGAGGTGACCAGTCCCTTCATCTCCTCGGGGGTCACCTCGGTCTTCACCTGGACGCTGACGAGGAACCCGCCGTTGCCCATGTTCACCATGGCCACATTGGTTCCCGGGCCAAGTCCCTTGCTGTGCTGACCCATGACCGCCTGGGTGCCGATGCCGGGGATGTCTTGGATGTTCGAGTACTGGGACCTGTCCGCGAAAAGCGGCGACCCAGGGGCCAGCAAGGTGACGGTCACGTAGCCACCCGGGGTGCCCGAAGCCCGGTTCTGCCACATGCAGTTCGGCAGCATCGCGCCATCGGGCCCCGGGAGTCGAGGCGGCCGGCTGCCAGGTCGAGGCGCGTGACCGCCTTGATCTCAGGGTCTGTCAGCAACGAGCACGGGTCGGGTGCACCTTCCCAGATCGTCGTCGGGGGAGGAGCCGTCCCGGAGGTCGCGCTGAGAAGCGGCGGGAAGGTAGCATCTGATGCCTCCTGCCCCCTCGTGCAGCCGTTTGAGCAGAGCAGCAACCCGGCCAGGCAGACCACGACGGCGGGCCAGGTTCGACCGAAGGAACGAAACGGGGGCAATCGCATCCGTCCAGGCTTGCACAGGGCGGGGGCTCGCAAGGCACAGGGCAAGCCCGAACATGGCTTCGGTCACCGTTGCCCCGCGCCCTGGCACCTTCGGCCTTGCCCCGATCGAGACCTGAGCCGCGATTCACATGTCGACCGAACAGGCCCCCACCGAGGCTCGACCGGGCTGGGCGGGTCGCGGCGATGCCCGGCGATGGTCGACGCCTGGCCCGGCCACAACAGCCACGTCGGCACCACCGGTGGCCACGAGACCGTCGATCCTCGACAGTGATCGGGACTCGTGTATAGTACGGCCCCATCATATGACTGAGCCGATCATTCGGCCGTCCGCCGGGCGGACAGGGGGAGTGAGCATGCGAAGGGTGCAGAACTCAGCGGTGGCGTACATCGTGGCGAGCCTGGTCGCGCTGGCCGGCGTCCTTGGCTCCTCGCCGACCTCGGCGGGTGCAACTCCGGGCAAGATCCCAGACGGGCCCGTGAACTTCCACATCCTCGGCGGCAACCTGTCCTTTGGTGGGCAGGTGACCGGCACCCTGGTCATCAACCAGAACCTGCCACACCCCGATGTCCCGCCCGAGTGCTCAGACGGCGTGGACAACGAGGTCGGCACCTTCCACGCCTGGTACACCAACACCCCGGTCACGGGCACCCCGCTCACACCGGTGGCTGCCACAGACGGTCGGATCGACTTCGGCACAGCCACAGGCCAGGAGAACTCGAACCTCCCCGTGTTCTCCAACACCGCGCCTTCGGGCACCTACGTCTCCACCCCGGCCAACACCGGATGCGAGAACGCTACTGACAACCTCGAGATGTTCGATCGCCAGTACATCACGCCCGACCCGCTCGATCCCAAGAAGGTGGCCAAGAGCCAGTTCGTCGGTTGCGTTGACAAGCAGCTGTTTGGTCAGCCGGTCACTCCCAACGTCGAGGCCGCTCCGGGTTGTGGTCCCAACAACGGGATCGGTGACTCCTGTGACAACACCACCACGGCAAACACCGGGTGCACGCGGGCCTGGGCATCGAACGTGTTCGGAAACGGCACCACAGGCCAGGGTCAAGAGAAGAGCCGCAGCGAAGCCAACGGCGGAACCGTCTCGGGCACGAGCGTCTCGGTGCCACAAGCGGGGGTCAAGTTCGCGCGGGGTTACCAGGCGCAAGGCACCTGCCAGACCACTCTCGGTATC
>JAHFUU010000085.1:0-6911 GCA_023264915.1 Microthrixaceae bacterium
GAGCGGGCCTCGACCTTCGACCGACGCGACGTCCTGAAGGCGATCGACGCCAACATGCGGCTCGGAGCACCCCTCGCTGAGGTCGAGCAGTGGGCTTGCGAGCTCCTCGCCCACCCCGAGATCGTCCGCCTCCGCGACCACGAAGGACTCGACGCCACCACCACCATCCGCCGCCGGGACGGCCGGATCGTCGCCGTAGCACTTGCGAGCGAGCGGTGGTCGACCGTCGAACTGCTCACCATCGAGCAAGGCCTGATCGACGCCGCGCTCGGCGCAGAAGACTCGGGCTACGGACTCGTACCCGAGCACATCGTCGAAGGCGCGCTCGCGAAACGGCGATCACTCCGAGCCGAACAGGTCGACATGGTCGCCCGACTGACCACCAGTGGAGACGGCGTCGACGTGGTCGCCGCCGCGGCCGGCACCGGGAAAACGTTCGCGATGGACGCCGCCCGAGACGCCTGGCAGTCCGCCGGCTACCGCGTCATCGGCGCGTCGCTCGCCGCCGAAGCAGCCCACGAGCTCGAATCAGCTGCCGGCATCCCCTCTACAACCCTCGCCCGTCTCGAGCCCATCGTCGAGCGCTACAACGAGCTCGCCGACCGCCGGATCCGTCTCCCGAAGCACCGAGCCGAGATGGTCACCCTCCACGCCGACATCACAAACCGCCGCCAAGGACTCGTCGACGTCGAGCGAGAGTTCAGCGACGTCGAGCAGCACATGCGCAATCGGGATCGCTACATCGAAACCCACCAGGTCGACGCCGACCGTTGGGACGTCGTGAATGACTCCATCGACGCCAGGATGTATGAGCGGGTTGATCGCTACATCCGCCGACCGATGAACTACCTCACCAACGCCCTCGGCTCGCCCCCTACCGGTGGACCCGAACTCGAACGCTGGCGCGACGACGCCGCAAAGATCGAGCGCTTCCGCCTCGACCACAAGATCACGGGAACCGAAACGTTCGGCCTCGACCAGCACGGCGGCCGGGTCCGACCACCGATCGGGCTGAGGCTGCAGCTCGATCGGTCGACGCCGTCTCGACGTGACATCGAACCACCCGACCTGGGCGTAGGTCTCTGACTTCTCCGAGCGGATTACTCGGTTCACCATCCTGCCTGGCCGGAGGCAACGTCCGAGCCACAAACGCCGTGGTCGTCGCCAGTACACTCGGACCGATGACGACGAAGCGCGTGTTCGGCCCAGGCGAAGCGACGGCATACATCGCCGGTGGCGGTCCAGCGACGGACGACGACGTTTCGATCACGAATGACGGCCGGCGGCTCGATACCGCTCAAGCGGTGATCGAGTTCTTCGAAGAGCTGCGGCGGGAGCAGACGACGTCCGAACAGGCCTCCTGAGCGCGTTGGCCGATCACCCGCCGCTCGACGTCGACCGCGCCGTCGAGGCGCTCGACCGGCACGGCGTGCATTACCTCCTCGTCGGTGGTGTCGCCTGCCGGCTCCACGGCGCAGAGCGACGCACCGAGGACATCGATGTGCTTCCGGAGGACGACGATGAGAACCTGCGGCGACTGGCAGCAGCCCTCAAGGATCTTGGGGCATTCCTACGGGTCGGGGGCCTGAGCGACGACGAGGCTCGCTCGCTGCCAGTGGCGCTCGACGCAAAGGCGCTTCGAGGGATGGAGATCTCGACGTGGCGAACCAGCGCCGGCGATCTCGACGTGTTGAGAACGCTTCGGGATTCAAAGGGCCGTCGTCTGGCATACGAGGAACTCGAGCCACGAGCCGTCGAGATCGTGGTGAACACGATCGACGTGAGGCTCGCCGGACTGAATGACATCATCGAGTCCAAGCGATTCGCTGGTCGCGAAAAGGATCACGACGCGCTGCCGGAGCTCGAGCAACTACGACGCGATCAGCAGTAGCGACGCCGCGTCGCTCCGTATCGACGCCCCGGCAAGCTCACGCTCTCCCCCGGGAGCTCTGCGAGCTCCAACACCTTTTGGAGAAGCTCGCGACCCGAACCCGGCTCCAACGGAATGGTCGGTCCGGCTGGTCCCACTGTGGTCCCAATCAGTACGGGCAATCGGGGTAAATGGCGGATTCTGGCGGCCAAAGCTGCAACCGCCTGACCAGGCTCTTCTCCCTGCTCACCGCCTGAATCCGCTGGCGCCCTCGGCGCGATTCGAACGCGCGCACACGGCTCCGGAGGCCGCTGCTCTATCCCCTGAGCTACGAGGGCGTGACGCACGAGCGTAGCTCCGACAAGGCCGGGGCTGGGACTGTTGGCCAGTCGAGCGATCCGCTGGGGCGCCGCCTCGCCCAAAGACTTGGGGCTGTCTCCGGATGGCGGATCCCCAATCCTCGTCGGGATGGTGGACCCTCGTCCTCTCGGGCGCCCAAGGCGCTCACAGCTGGTTCGGGGCTAGCGGGGCCCGCGCGACGGGCCCGGGCGCATGTGATCAGGCACCATCGTCACCTCCTGGTCTCCGCGGATGACATGTATCACCGCGTTGATGAGTGCCAGGTGGGTGAACGCTTGGGGAAAGTTGCCGAGGTGGCGACCGCTGCGCGGGTCGATCTCCTCGGCGTAGAGGTGAAGCGGGCTTGCGAAGCTGAGCAGCTTCTCGCACAGCTGGTGTGCCCTGTCGTGCTCACCGATCTCGGCGAAGGCCGAGACCAACCAGAACGAGCAGATCGTGAAGCTGCCCTCCTCGCCCGAGAAGCCGTCATCTGTCTCTCCAACGCGATATCGCATGACGAGGCCGTCCTCTGTGAGCTCGTCCGCGATGGCAAACACAGTCGCCCGGATTCGAGGGTCATCCGGCGGCAGGAATCCGACTATCGGCATCAGCAGCAGCGAGGCGTCAAGGGCCGTCGTCTCATAGTGCTGGGTGAAGACGCCGCGCATGTCAACACCGCGCTCGCAGATGTCGGCGTGGATCTCGTCAGCCGCTGCGTCCCATTCCTTGGCGAGGTCGAACTCCTCACGCAACCGCGCCAGGCGCGCTCCCCGGTCCGCAGCGACCCAGCACATCAGCTTCGACGACGTGAAGTGCCTCAGCTCGCCGCGCACCTCCCACATGCCGGCATCGGGTTCACGCCAGTACTTGAGCGCGCACTCGACTTGCCGCTTGAGGATGGGCCAGATGCGGTCATCGAGACGGTCAGTGGACTTCGTGTGGATGTAGACGGAGTCCAGGACCGCGCCCCACAGGTCATGCTGGCGCTGACCGTGGGCGGCGTTGCCGACACGCACCGGTTTGGCTCCGTCATAGCCGTGGAGGTGATCGAGCACCCGCTCACCCAGATCGGACTCGCCTCCGATGCCGTACATGATTCGCAACTCCTCGTCGCGCTCGGCGACGTCGGCCATGAAGAAGAAGAAGTCGTCGGCCTCCCAATCGAACCCGAGCGTGTAGAGGCCCCACAGAGCGAAGGTCGAATCGCGGATCCATGTGAAGCGGTAGTCATAGTTGCGCTCGCCCCCCGGGGTCTCAGGCAACGACGTCGTGGGGGCGGCGACCAGCGCTCCGGTGGGTGCGAAGGTAAGGCCCTTCAGCGTGAGCGCGCTTCGCTCGAGGTAGTTGCGCCACGGGTGATCGGGGAAGTCACCCCGTGCCAGCCAGTGCTGCCAGTGGTGGGCGGTCCACACCAGCCGCTGGTAGGCCTCCTCGAAGGTGTACGGCGGCTCGTGCTCGCTCCAGGAGAGCGCGCAGAACTTCAGGTCACCTTCCTTGACGAGGGTTCGCACGGCCGCCCGCTCACCTTCGAATCCGAGTCGCAGATCAGTTGTCAGCCTCAGCTCGATGTCGATGCCTTCGGCTGTGGCTATTCCCTGGTGGTAGCCCAGGTCGGTGTAGCGCCAGCTGGCAGGCGTGCGGCCGTAGTCGAACATCGGCTCGCAGTCCAAGGTCAGCTGCACCTCGCCGTTGACGCAGCGAACCGTTCGCAACAGGACGTGGTCGGCGTCGTAGTCGGTGGGCGCGCGGCGGTGCGTGCGGGACAGCTCGTCCTCGTGGTGCCACGGCCCGATGAGCAAGCAGTCGCGCACGATGATCCATCCCGTCGTCGTACCCCAGCTCGTCTCGAGCACCATGGTGCCCGGGAGGTAGCGGCGGGCAGCCGGCACGGTCACATCGGCAGGACCCAGGCGGAACCCGCCGCCGTGGCGGTCCAGGATCGCTCCGAACACGCTGGGCGAGTCCATGCGTGGCAGGCACAACCACTCGACGTTTCCGCTCGGCGCCACGAGAGCGGTCGATTCACAGTCCGAGAGGAACCCGTAGTCGGCTATCGGGGGGAACGGCGAGTGAAGCAGCGGCGCGGCCGGCGGTCGCAACGTGGTCACGGCGCTCGCCAGTCAGATTCGCGGCCGGTCATCATGACATGTTCGCGCACACCCTCTGCGCGGGGCCGGACCATGGCTCAGGCCGGCTCCTCCTCGAGGCGCGCCGCGACGAGGTCGTCCATGCGCCACCTCGGCTCGATGCGTCCGACAAGGCCTGTCTGGACGATGAGGACGCGGCCCAGCATGATCAACTCGTCGGGGATCTTCACGAGCGGGTTCTCGCGAGCGGCCGCCACGAGCCTGTTCCAGTTGTCCTCTCGCGTCGTCTGATCCTCAGAGTCGAAGGTGAACAGGCTGGCGAACGCGACAAGCCCTTCGACCTCGCCCGAGCGGGTGCGGAAGCCCAGCTCGTGGAGAGCTTCACCTATCCGGTCCATGTCGAGCTCCATGCCCGCCTGGTACAGCTCGCGCAGCGCGAGGCGCGTCGGCTCAGCCAGCCGCTCGCACGCGCCGAAGTCGACCATCCCGAGCCGCCTCTTGTCTGACTGCCACAGGAAGTTCCCGGGGTGCGGATCGGCGTGCAGGAGGCCGTCGACCAGGATCTGCTTGAGATAGGCGTCCACGAGCACCTTGAGGGCATCCTCCTTCTCCTCCTGGGGGGCTGCCGCCAGGGCCCGGGCAAGGTTCTCGCCCTCGACCCAATCCATGACCAGCACCCGTCCCGCGGACATCGATCTGTGCACGCCCGGAATCTCGATGTCGGCCTCGGAGGCGAAGTTGTGCTGGAAGGCCTCGATGAAGTCGGCTTCTTGCTCGTAGTCGATCTCGTTCAGCAGGTTGCGCTCGAGGGCCCGTGCGATCGTCGGGAGGTCAACTCCCCTGACCAGATGCGAGACGAGGTCGAGGATGCGCGTCGTGTCCCTGGCCTCGTTCGGCAGCAGCTCGCGCACCCGCGGGTACTGCACCTTCACGGCGACCTTGGTGCCCCCTGCGAGCGTGGCTTGGTGCACCTGTGCAAGAGACGCAGCTGAGGCCGAGTGGTCATCGAAGGATTCGAACAGCTCGCTGACAAGCCCCACGTCGGCCTCGATGGTGCGTCGGATCACCGCGGAAGGCGCTGGTGGGACGCGGTCCTGGAGCTTGGAGAGCTCGCGGACGTAGGGCTCCGGGAGCAGGTCCGGGCGTGCGGACACGAACTGGCCCAGCTTCAAGAACCCGCCGCGAAGGTGAACCGCCGTGCGATGCAGATCCTCGGCACCCCGCTCGTCGGCTCGCAAGACGATCGCCCGCCGGCGATCCTGGCCCAGCCTGGGTATCCCCAGAGGTGCATACCGCGACGCGACCCTGGCCGCGACGCCGTAGATCTGAGCCCTCCGCGACAGGCTCGTTCCGGGCAGCGTCCAAGCCTCGGCATCCTCAAGGATCTGATCGCGGCCCAGCTCGACTCGCGGATCCATGGCGCCTTCCCTGGACGCAGGAGTCGTGCCCGCCGCGGCGGCGACATCGGCTGAGCTCATGCCCCCACCCACCTCTCAGCCCTTCGACACGGGCCGAACAGCCTTGCTGACCCCTCGCGCGCAGCTCTCAAGGAGCGTGACCTGGCAGCTCCACACATGTGGCTTCCCCCCGGAAGGTCCTCTCTCGGTGCCCGGCAAGTATTACACCATCAACTGTCACAGTCTCGGTGACAGTTGGCACGCCTGCTCGGTCACCTGTTGCAGGTGACCCCGTCGGGTGGCTTCCCTGGCACCACCCCGACGAGGTTCTTCCCGCCAACGACAAGCTCAGTCGAGGAGGTGGTCGAAGACAGGGGCGGCTGGGTGCCCCTGGCGTTGGTCCGCCCCGCGGCCGCCGCGGGCTGGGTCGTTGCCGAGCCGGGCACCCTTGTCACCTCGTCCATCGGGCGAACCTCAGCGCTGGTGCCCGCGTAGTCCGCTCCCAGCGTGAGTACAAGGGTGAAGTCAGAGATGGCCCTGTCCTCGACCACGTCGGCCCCAGCGTTGAGCCGGCGGGCCACCTCGATCGCGATGCGGTGATAGCCGCTCGGATGCTTGATCGTCGTGCGCTTCTGCGGGGACTTCACCTCTGAGGTACCGGCGACCACGAAGCCCATCTCCTTGAGCGCCTTCTCGGTGGTGGCTGCGTCACCCGGCTTGCCACTGGCTCCGGTGACGGTCATCTTGATCGCCCATGTCGGCCAGGCGTCGGGGGTGAGACCCCTGAACACGTCAAGGATCGGGGTCGCCTCGTCACCAGCGAGCCGCACGACCGAGGCGCCGCCTGCTGTGTTGTAGGGGATGACCGGCAAGGACCAGCTGACCAGCTCGTCACTGGTCTTGGACGCGAAGCGGCGGCCGATGGCCGCCATGCGGTTGACGTCCATCGACTTGTCGACCTTGACGTTGGCCACGACCGCGTTCAGCAGTTCGTTGGTGCCCCGGATGTCTGGTGAGAGCGCCTTGAGCCTCGCGACGTCGAACACCTGGCGCAGGAAGAACTGCTGGCGGTCGATGCGGCCGATGTCTCCGGTCACGTCATCCTTCCAGCCGGTCTTGTCGTCCTTGTACTGCAAGTGCCGGGCACGCGCGAACGCCAGCGCCTGCTCGCCGCCAAGGACCTGGCAACCCGCCTTGTCGACGCGCAGCCCAGAGTTG
>JAHFUU010000085.1:6961-8218 GCA_023264915.1 Microthrixaceae bacterium
AACCGCATCGACGATGCCCTTGAACCCCTTGAAGTCGACCTCCACGAAGTGGTTGATCTCGATGCCGAAGAACGACTTGATGGTCTGGATCAGCTTCTCGGGGCTGTCGCTGTAGGCGGTGTTGAGCCTCTGGTTGTCGGTGGTGCCCGCGATGGGAAGCCAAAGGTCCCGAGGCAGGGACAAGATGTCGATGATCTCGGTCTTGGGATTCACACGCACGATCATGATCGTGTCCGAGCGCCTGCCCCCCTCGGCCCCCATCCCCGACAGGAAGGCGCCAGAGTCAGGGTCCTCCTTGCTGAGACCTTCCCGGCTGTCAGAGCCAACCACGAGGATGTTCAGAGGCGCCTCGTCCGCAGCCTTGTCGACCGCGACATCGGTCCGCTCGATCGCACCCAGCCGGTTGGCCACGTACACGAGGCCGACCGCCATGGCCAACACCGTCACAGCGCTGGTGATGCCGAGCAGCAGCACCGCTCGCTGCTTGCCGGAGCGGTGAACCCTTGGGCGGTGGGACGGCCCTGGCCTCCGGGCGTCTTCGGGGCCCCCATCGTCGCCTGAGGACGCTTCCGGTGCATCGAGGTCGTCGCTCGGCATGACACAACGACACTAGTTGGCGCCGCGCCTAGCTCAGAGTCAACGGGTCCGCCCGAGCCAGCGGCTGGCTGCGGCCTTGCGCTCCCATGACATCGACCTCGCTGTGAGACCGGGCATTTGTGACCGATGACACAGAACATTCGGGAGCAAGCCGGCCACCGGAACCGTTGACAGTCTCACAGAGCGGGCCTGACCGGACGGAGGCACCATGCAGGCGGACACAGTGAACCCAGTGCTCCTCGATCGAGCAGCCACAGCGCGAAGGCGGGCATCGGCCCTCCGGACAGAGGCGAGCGAGGTCGACGAGCTCATAGCCACGAGCTTCAGGCGTCACGCAGCCGAGCTCGAGCTCAAGGCTTGGGTCTTGGAGATCCAATCTGGCCTCCCGTACGACCAGATCGCAAGCGCTGCCTGATCAACCCGGCGAAAGAGCCCGAGGCCCCACCGAGATCGTCAAGCCGATCAACCCCTGCAACCAACCCCTTCAAGATCCCGTTCGGTCCGTGAACCCCACCCGAGATCCCTGACGCCCATCAACCCAAAGACCCGCGCCCCCCCGGGTCAGGGCTGGTCCCCTGCCAGCCTCCCCGGCGCCCGCCTCTGTGGCGGGCGCCGGTCGTCTTGGCCGCTGCGGGAACTAGCCTGCCGAGATGGACCTTC
>JAHFUU010000086.1:0-3492 GCA_023264915.1 Microthrixaceae bacterium
CCGCATCCACGATCGAGGCGCTCACACTGTCGCCAACGACCATCGAGGAGGTGATTATCGCCGTACCGAGCATCGCTCCCAACACGACCAGCACCGCCTCGCCTCGCCGACGGTTGATGTTGCGGAGCGCCATCCGGCGCCGCGTCGGTCGGAACGCTGCGTCAAAGGCGAGAAGGCCGACGTAGGCGACCAACACCAACACTGCGATCCCCATGGAAGCGACAACGAGGCCACCAAGGCCGCGAACCAGCATCTCAGATGGCCGGAGTGGCAGCGGCCGCGTCGAGGTGCTCGTGATCTGGCGTGCCGTCATAGACGACCATCCCGTCCCGCATCTGCACCAGGCGTGTGCCGGTCGCCCCGATTCCCCTGTCATGGGTCACCACGACCAGGGTCTGACCCCCAGAGTGCACCTCTTGAAGCAGCTCGAGCACCGACTCGGCAGTGTGGCTGTCGAGGTTGCCAGTGGGCTCATCAGCCCAGATGATGGCGGGCTCGCTCACCAGGGCACGAGCGACCGCCACACGCTGCTGTTCGCCACCTGACAGCTCCGTCGGCTTGTGGTCTGCCCGCGCATCCAGTGCGACCCGGCCCAGCATCTCCGTCGCCCGCCGCCGAGCCTCCCTACCCTTCACGCCCAGGTTCAACAGAGGTAGCTCGACGTTCTCCACTGCCGTGAAGACAGGTATCAGGTTGAAGCTCTGGAACACGAAGCCCATCCGCCGCGCCCTGTGTTCGGTTCGAGCCCCATCGGACATGTCGTGGATCTCCTGCCCGTCCACCCACACCTGACCGCTGTCGATCTCGTCCAGGCCGGACAGGCAGTTGAGCAAGGTCGTCTTGCCGTTGCCTGACGGTCCCATCACCATGACCATCTCACCGGCCTGGATATCCAGATCAATGTCACGGAGCGCTTCAACTTCTTGAACCCCCGTCCGGTACACCTTGGTAACTGACCGGGCAGACAGGATCGCATTCGGCTCAGCTGGCATCGAGTCTTTCACGCCGACCTGGGGCCTCGTCAGCCTCGTAGCCGAAGCTGGCGGAGGGGCTCAGGTAGCTCCCCCACTACATGGGACGGCCCGCCAGTCGCGATCGTCGGCGTAACGCTCGGGGCCTGACACCTGTCCCTTCCCTGGTCGATAGCGAAGTCCGACCCGGGCGTCCGCAAGATCAGCCGGCAGGACAACTCTGTCTCGACCGACATGGATTCGGCATCGAGACCGGTCGCTGCATCGATGGTCACCAGATCCTCGCCCTCGTAGAGCGAGACGAGGTTCTTCGGAGCGAACACCGGCACACCCGCGACCTCTCCTATGCGCTCCTGGTCTGGCCCCGGCAGGTAGTCCTCATAGAGGAACGGAGCCGTGGACTCGCAGCACCCCGTTCCGATGGTGATCGTCAGGTTGCCTGACCTGATCGCACGCACTCGTTCGATCACCTGTTCCGCCGCATTGGTTCCGGTGACTCTCATCAAGGCCAACTCTAACGGATGGTCGATCTCACACATCCTCGTTCCCCGTAAGCCCGCCCGCTGGTTCCTCGGTTGCTGCCCTTCCGCTCCTGCCGCTTCACCGAACCCGGTTCCGCGCCCGACATTGGCCGCTTCGGTCAGCCAGACTTCCTCTTGTGCGTCCTGTGTGCCGTCAGCGTTCCTTCAATCTCTCCGTTCAGATGCTGCGCGACGCTTGGCGACTCGTGGGAGCATCCTTGATCGCCGTATTGACGATCGTCGCGGCCAGCTGCAGCTCGAACGATCCGGGCAAGGAGCTGCGGGGCCACGCTCCCCTGACCCAACCTGACCCCACGACGATCCTGGGTACCGTCGGCGCAGTGAATGCCTTCGGCATGGATCTGTACCGGGCCTACGGGACACAGCACCGCGGGAACTTCGTGCTATCCCCATACGTAGTCGCCTACTCGCTGGGCTTGACCCGGGCCGGTGCTTCTGGTGAGACGCTCCAACAGATGGATCGAGTTCTACATGCCTCACCGGGATTGGACCTGAATCGTGGCTTCGCGACTCTCTCACAGGTCCTCGCTACTCGAAACGGCGAACGTCGCAGCGAGACGCGGAAGGGCAAGGTCGACATCATCGCCACGGCGGCGGAGTGGGCACTCCGAGGGACGAGGTTCAAGGAGAGCTACCTGGACACCCTCGCTGGCTTCTACGGCACTGGTGTGCAGGTCGTCGACTTCCGCTCTGACCCCGACACGGGCCGGGTCGCCATCAACAACTGGGCCAACGAATCCACTCATGGCAACGTCACGCAACTGATCCCCCGAGGGCTCGTGACCGACCAGACCAGCCTGCTCGACACGGGGACGCTCACCTTGCAGGCACCCTGGGAGATCCCCTTCCAGCCAGAGTCAACCCACCCGGCACGTTTCACGGGCGAGGCCGGTCAACAGATGACACCTCGAACGATGGCCGGCATGGTCCCCAAGGGTGCCAGGCACGGCCAAGGCCCCGGCTGGTCCGCAGTGGAGCTGCCCTATCTCGGCAGACAGCTCAACATGGTTCTGGTTCTTCCCGACAATGGCCCACTGGATCAGCTCGAGGCGAACCTAGACGGCGAGCTCGTCACCACCATGATCGCCAGCCTCCGCGACGTCCCTGTCGATGTCCGGCTGCCCCGTTTCCAGTTCGAGACCACCACACGCCTGGACACCGAGCTGACGGGCCTGGGAATGCCTACCGCGTTGGACGAGCATACGGCTGGCTTCGAGGCGATGGCCGAGTACGACACGCCCTACCTGAGTGCCGTGGTCCAGTCGAGTTACCTCGATGCCGGCGAGAACGGCAGCGGAACGCAGACCGGTTCGATCGCGGTCAGCCAGAACACCCAACCAGCAGGTCCTGAGACCGTACGGGTAAGCCTTGACCGGCCTTTCCTTGTGCTCGTTCGGGACTCTGAGACCGGCCTGATCCTCTCCGTTGGCAGGGTTGCCAACCCCAATGGCTGACTGAAGGGCGAAAGCCCGCGCAAAGGGCTTGCGACCGGGTGTCAAGATCACCGAAAATCGGTTGACTGAGCCATCGGGCCGTGATCCGATGCTCCACAAGCGAATTTGCGGCGAGATCCAAAGACGGCTCGAACGCAAGCGAGTTTCCCCACCCGATCCCTGGACCACCACACAGGAGTGGATGTCTTGCAGAATCCGGCGACATACCAACCAAGCGCCTCGGCAGCCTTTGCTGCCAAGTCGCGGCGTGGCGCCTTCGCAGGCATCTGCGCCGACCCGTGGCCTGGTGGAAGCACCCAAGGCACGAACCAGATGTTCGTCGACCTTGAGTTGATCACCACCTCCAAGCACCGTTTCCGACGGCCTGAGGGCAGATCGCACTGAACAAGTGCGAGACTCGATCTCACAGGCCGCCGGAGCAATCCGGCGGCCTTTCTCTTTGCTGCGAACACCGCCGCTCAGACCGCAAGGCCACCGACAAAACGACCGCAATGCAACAAGGAACGACCGAACCGGTGCTCAACA
>JAHFUU010000086.1:3502-8208 GCA_023264915.1 Microthrixaceae bacterium
CGTGATGCTGGCCCCGCTGAACGAGGAGACCTTCAGCAACGATTGGTGGGACGAGGCCCTGTGCCGGGACGGCGAGGGTTCTCTCACCTCAGTGTTCTTCTCTGAGGAGTTGCAGGACATCGCCCGCGCCAAGTCGATATGTGCGGAGTGCCCCGCAATGGTGCGCTGCCTTGAAGGCGCCGTGGCTCGCCGTGAGCCTTGGGGCGTCTGGGGGGGGCAGCTGTTCCTCAACGGCAAGATCCTGATGACCAAGCGTCGTCGGGGTCGTCCCCCGAAGAACCCACGGCCCGAGGATCACGTTCCGGTCATCCCGATCCCGACCGAGCTGCAGGACAAGGTTCGCCTCCGCGCCTCGTGAGCTTGCCTGGTGCTGGCAGGCTTCCTCCCTGCTACAAGATCCTCCCTAGCGCTCTAGCTAGCGCTCGGGAGGTGACCATCCTGGTGCCGCCTCCCCCCGGGCGACACCAATCAACCCGAGGGCCCCGCCATCCCCTCCCCTGGCGGGGCCCTCGTCGCGAGCGGCCCACCTCGGATGTGCTCGGGGGATTTTCGCTGCCTCTGAGGCAGCGGTACCGTGACGCCGTCATGCAGCAGCTCCTCCTGGAGTCCCCGGTGGCGATGGGCTCAAACGGTCGAAACCCGCGCGGCATGGCCGCTGCCCACGACAGGACGACGGCCCGGTCGGGCTACGAGAGCTTCGAGACCTGCTCGCCGTGAGTGGCAACTCGCCGTTCGTGTTTGCCCTCGGCGCGGGGATGGTGGCTACCTTCAACCCGTGCGGGTTCGCAATGCTACCGGCCTACCTTTCTTACTTCCTGGGGCTCGAGGATCCTTCTGCA
Source organism: Microthrixaceae bacterium (assembly GCA_023264915.1). GTDB lineage: Bacteria > Actinomycetota > Acidimicrobiia > Acidimicrobiales > Acidimicrobilacustridaceae > JACPNV01. Next base: position 4,342 of record JAHFUU010000086.1, read on the forward strand.
GACACCGGCGCGAGCATCATCCGTGCGCTCGGTGTCGCTTCGGTTGTATCTGCAGGATTCATCACTGTGTTCTTGATGATCGGGCTGCCGCTTTCGGGGCTGTCCCAAGAGCTGCAACGTTTCCTCCCATGGCTCACCGTCGTGATCGGTGCTGGCCTTGTGCTGCTGGGTCTCGTGATGATCAGAGGGTTCGAGCCCACCGTCGCCTTGCCTCACCTCGATAGGGGTACGGGAAGCCGGCAACTCTCGTCGATGTACCTGTTCGGACTGTCCTATGCGATCGCATCGCTCTCGTGCACACTGCCAGTCTTCACGCTCACTCTCTCGGTCACCTTCACACAGGACAGCTTCGTGTCGAGGCTGGGGTTGTTCGTCGTGTACGCGCTCGGCATGGCGCTGGTGCTCATGGCGCTCACACTGCTCATCGCATTGGCGCGCAAGTCGATCGTCACACACCTGCGCCGGGCACTGCCTTACGTCAACCGTGCCGCTGGAGGGCTCCTCGTGCTCGCAGGGGCATATCTCGCTTACTTCGGCTGGTTCGAGCTGAGGGTCAAGAGCGGTGACCTCGATCCGGGTGGACCTGCCCAATGGGTGTTCGACACCAACTCTGACCTCGCAAACTGGGTCCAGGCGACTGGCCCCGCTCGGGTCGCCTTGCTGCTCGGCTCGTTGGTTGCTGGCGCGATCATCGTCGCGCTGGGGATTCGGTCAGGCCGGGCACCCCGATCAGTCGAGCCTGACAGCGAGCAACGGTAGGGTTCGAGCATGGAGCTTCGAATCATGGTCGAACCGCAGCAGGGAGCCAGCTTCGATCAGCAGGTGCTGATGGCGCAGACGGCAGAGCGCGCCGGGTTCGGTGGCTTCTTCCGCTCGGACCACTACCTGAGGATCGGTGGCGGTGAGAGCCTTCCTGGCCCCACTGACACCTGGGTGACTCTCGGCGCGATCGCCAGGGAGACCAGCACCATCCACCTGGGCTCACTTGTCTGCTCGGTAACGTTCCGGTTGCCGGGGCCGCTGGCGGTGGCTGCGGCGCAAGTCGACATCATGAGCGGTGGGCGTCTCGAGGTCGGACTCGGTGCCGGGTGGTTCCCAGACGAGCACGCCGCCTATGGCATCCCGTTTCCCACCACCACCCAACGCTTCGACATGCTCGAAGAGCAACTCCACATCGTCACAGGGCTATGGCAGGTGCCGATGGGCGAGGTGCTCACCTTCATCGGAGACCACTACAACGTCGTCGGCTCGCCGGGCTTGCCCAAGCCCACCCAGCCCGGCGGCCCTCCCATCATCCTCGGAGGATTCGGGTCCAAGCGCACGCCAGACCTCGCAGCCCGCTATGCCGCCGAGTTCAACGTACCGTTCGCGCCGATCGCGCAGTTCCGCACCCAGCGACAACGTGTCCAGGAAGCGTGCGAAGCATCCGGCCGCTCCCCGGAGGACATGACCTTCTCCGCAGCGCTGGTGATGTGCTGCGGTGAGAACGCAGTCGACGTGGAGAGGCGAGCGGGAGCAATCGGAGAACCCGTCGACAAGCTCCGCGAGAGGGGCGCGGTGGGCACACCATCAGAGGTTCTCGACACGATCGCGGCCTTCGCGGAGGCCGGTGCCGACCGCATCTATCTCCAGACCCTCGACCTGGACGATCTCGACCACGTCCGCCTGGTTGGCGAACGGGTGCTCAAGCTCCTCCCGTGACGCCTGCATCGACCGATGCCTCGAGCGGGCGCCACCGCGCGCGCCTGACACCATCCCGGCTCGCAGCGATCGGCCTCGGTGGGATGACCGGCGCGTGCCTCCGCTGGTGGGTCCTAGGCGTTTGGCCAGTTGCTGGTGCTGGCTTCCCGTGGCCGGTGCTGACCATCAACGTTGCGGGGAGCTTCATCTTGGGGCTCGCGCTGGCCGAGGAGTGGGACCACCCTCAGGGGCGCCTCGTCCTCCACGACGGTCTGGGGATCGGCTTCTGCGGCGGCCTGACGACGTTCTCGACGTTCGCCGTTGAGGTATCCAACCTGACGAAGTCCGGAGGCTCCGCGACCGCCACCGCATATGTGTCGCTGTCGGTGTTGCTCGCAGCAGCTGGTGTGTTCGCAGGCGCCGCCGTGCTTCGGCGTTCGCGGGCCGTCACGATGCTGGTAGAGACCGACGAGCTCGGTGAGCTCGATTGATCATCGGGGGACTCTTCCTCATTGCGGCCTGTACCGGTGCGATCGCTCGTGCCTTCCTCGCCGGACGCCTGAACCATCCTGGGCACTTGGCATGGGGCACGCTGGTGGTCAACGTCACGGGCTCTTTCGCACTCGGGCTGGTTGCTGGGAGCTCGCCAGAGGTGGCAACGGTCATCGGGGTGGGCCTCCTCGGCAGCTTCACGACGTTCTCTTCGTTCGCACGAGACCTTGTCAGCGCGATCGAGGTCCACCAGCGTCTCTCCGCGGCCGCTTACCTGCTGGCGTCACTTGCTGGTTCCATCGGAGCTGCGTCGATCGCCCTGAGCTTGCGCGGCGTATGAGACTCGGTCCTCCGACGGCAGCGTGCTCTCCCCTCGACACACTTGACAGGTTGAGCTTCCCGGATCACACGAACCGGAACGTGAGGGCCACGAAGGTGACCAGTGAGATCAACACGCCCACAAGTCCATACAGGGAAGCCATGACCACACCCCTCAGTGGAGCCGAACCGATCCCCGAGCTGACCACAGGCCGCAGGCCGAGCACCCCGTGCACAAGTGCAAGGACAGCGAGCGCCCAGTCCAGCGCCCGCCAAGTCGGGCTGGACCAACGCTCTGAGAAGGTGAGCATCGACCTGGTCTGGATGTCGTGGAGGATGAAGCTGTCGAGCAGATGGGTGCCGAGCAGCACCAACAGCAACAGCCCGCTCGCCCGTACGAGGTAGGTGCTCCAATCGACGTCGGGCTTCGTGGCGCTTTCGCCGTGAGGCTCTTCACCGGTCACCGGAAGAGCTCCGATATCGAAGGCCAGCAGATCACGAACGCTGCGGGTATGCCCACCGCGAAGGTGACGAACTGCGCCACGCTCTGGAGCGCTGCCTCGTGTCGCGCTGCCCGCGGAGACATCACGCAAGCCGTGAACCTCAACCCGTCAAAGGCATGGAACAAGGCCGCGAGCAGGACCACCGCCATCCCCGCCCGTGCAGCGGCATTGCCAGAGATCTCGAGCATCCTGTTGTAGGCGCGAGGCGCGAAGCCGGCGGCGGCGATCTCTGCTGCATAGAGGACCGCGTACAAGAACAGGATCACACCCGACACGACTCCCCACCGGATGTGCCGGCGCCCTTTCCTTTCACCTGCAGTGACGGAGCTTGATGCCCTGGGTCTGTGTCTGGATGCAGTGTCTGACATCGCTCAGCGGGGACGGTGGGTCATGGATTGCAAGGGGGTCAGTTGTGGCGTTCGATGACCGGTTCGATGCTCGAGCCGAAACCAGCGGCAAGCCGAAAGGGCGCCTGCGTCCCAGAAATTCGAAGCACCAGGCACACCATCTGTAGCGTCACCGATCGTGAGCTCACCCGGAGGCTACCCAACACGACTTCACGGCTGCTGGAACGCCCGGGTCAGATGACAACCTCTCAGGGACCCGGGGCTCCACTGGCGATCGAGGTGAACGCCTTGGAAGTGCGCTACGGCGACGTGGCAGCCGTCGACCAGGTGTCGTTCACAGCGCTTGCAGGCGAAACCCTCGCGCTCCTCGGCCCAAACGGTGCCGGAAAGACCTCGACTGTGGAGTGTCTCGAGGGGTACCGGAGACCGGCAGGTGGGACGGTGCGAGTCCTTGGCCTCGACCCCCGTGGCGACCATCGGATGCTGACCCGGAAGATCGGTGTGATGCTCCAACAAGGGGGCATCTA
>JAHFUU010000087.1 GCA_023264915.1 Microthrixaceae bacterium
GTGTCCACGATCGGCAGCGACGAGGCGGGCCAGGCCTACAACATCAACGCTGACTCGGTCGCAGGCGCGATAGCGGGGGCGGTCGGCGCCGAGAAGGCCGTCTACCTGACCGACGTGCCGGGGCTGTTGCGGGACATCGATGATCCGTCGAGCCTGGTGAGGACCATCTCAGACCGAGACCTGGTCTCCTGGATCGAGGGCGGCACCCTGAGCGGCGGGATGATCCCCAAGCTCGAGGCCTGCCTCGAAGCGCGGCGTGCCGGCGTCCGGTCGGTTCACCTGCTCGACGGGCGCATCCCCCATGTGCTGCTGCTCGAGCTGTTCAGCGACGCTGGTGTCGGCACGATGATCTCGGCCGGGACCGAGGCCGACGAGCCTGCACCGGACACCGCTCGCCGCACAACCAACAGCCGAGCCGGCAGCTCAGTGCGTGGGCGACACGGTGCGGGTCGCAGCGGGGGAGCCGAGCGGTGAGCCGGCCATCTCAGCCCGTCGACGCGGCGTCGCTGATGCAGACCTACCCGCCGGCACCGGTGACCTTCGCGCGCGGATCCGGCACCGAGCTGTGGGACGTGCAGGGGCGGAGGTACCTCGACTTCATCGGGGGTCTGGCGGTCGTGTCGCTCGGCCATGCCCATCCAGAGGTGGCCGATGCACTCGCTGCCCAGGCCCGCAAGCTCGTCCATGTCTCGAACCTCTTCGCGAACGAGATCGGCCCGCAGCTGGCAGCAACCCTTGATCGCCTGCTCGGCGGTGGGGGCCAGGTGTTCTTGTGCAACTCGGGAGCCGAAGCCAACGAGTGCGCGTTGAAGCTCGCACGCAGGTGGGGTGGGCACGGCAAGTTCGTCGTCGTGAGCGCGTTCGGATCCTTCCATGGCCGAACCCTCGCCACCTTGGCCGCGACCGGCCAACCCACCAAGCACGAGCCGTTCCAGCCCCTGCCCGAAGGGTTCCGCCACGTTGCCTTCGGCGATCTCGACGACCTTGTTCGGGCCGTCGACCCATCGGTCGCGGCGATCCTCCTCGAGCCGGTCCAGGGCGAGGGGGGAGTGCACCCAGCCGACGCCGAGTACTTCCGCGGGGTGCGCGAGCTGTGTGACGAGCGCGGGTTGCTCTTCATGGTCGACGAGGTGCAGACGGGTCTTGGCAGGACCGGTCGCTGGTTCGGCTTCGAGCACTTCGACGTGCGCCCCGACGTGGTCTCTGTCGCCAAGGCGCTTGGCAACGGTGTGCCGATAGGGGCTTGCTGGGCCCGGAGCGAGGTCGCCGCAGCGTTCGTGCCGGGCGACCACGGCAGCACCTATGGCGGGCAGCCACTCGCTGCCTCAGCCGCAAGGGCCGTCCTCGATGTGATGGAGCGCGACCGCCTTCCCGAGGCTGCCGCGGCTGCCGGAGCGAAGCTCGCCGCGAAGCTGGAGGACCTCGACGGCGTCGCTAGCGTACGGGGGCTCGGCCTGTTGCTGGCCGCCGAGCTCGACGAGGGCATAGACGCGAAGCGGGCGGCAGCTGAATGCCTCGACAGCGGTCTGGTCGTGAACGCCGTGACCCCGACCGCGCTGCGTCTCGCCCCGCCGTTGACCGTCAGCGACGCCGAGATCGCCGAGGCGGTGCAGATCCTGGCGTCGGTGCTGGCCGCCCAGCGTGCAACGACAACTGACCAGCCTGATGGGGTGGCGATGCCATGAACTACCTCGAGGTCGACGACCTGTCGGCAACCGAGCTCATCGATGTCCTCGACAGAGCTGGCGAGACCAAGCTCGAACCGGTGCTTTCGGGCAAGGGGGTGGCCCTGGTGTTCGAGAAGCCCTCTGCCCGCACCCGCAACTCGATGGAGATGGCGGTGGTGCAGCTCGGCGGTCACCCGGTGACGATCCGTCCCGACGAGATCGGTCTGGGCCGGCGCGAGCGCGTCGAGGATCTGGCACGGATGTTCGGGTGCTACCACGCGGCGCTCGGTGCCCGGGTCTTCGATCACGACGAGCTCGAGCTGATGGCCTCGGCATCGCCGATCCCGGTCATCAACATGCTGTCCGACGCGGCTCACCCTCTACAGGCGCTGGCAGACCTTCTGACCATCCGGCAGGTCTTCGGCCAGCTCGGCGGGCTGACCGTCGCCTACGTGGGTGATGGCAACAACGTCTGCCGGTCACTGTGCATCGCCGCGGGAATGGCCGGGATGCGGGTTCGGGTCGCCTGCCCGAGGGGCTATGAGCTCAGCCAAGAGGACGAGGAAAGGGTCTCCCGGGCTTGCACGCCTACCCTGACGAGCGATCCGCGAGTGGCGGTCTCCGGTGCTGATGTCGTCTACACCGATGCCTGGTTCTCGATGGGCCAGGAGTCGCAGGCCGAGGCTCGGCGCCCGCTGTTCGCTCCCTTCCAGGTCGACGACCAGCTGATGGCTGCCGCTGGCCCCGACGCCATCTTCTTGCACTGCCTTCCAGCCCATCGTGACGAGGAGGTGACCGACTCGGTGCTCGACGGTCCCCAGAGCCGGGTCTGGCAGCAGGCAGAGAACCGCATGCACGCCTCGCGGGGCCTGCTGAGCTGGTTGATGGAGCACTGATGGCCAACAAGACGACCACCGGGGCAGGCACCCGTGCAGGCGCTGCCCGGGCACGTACCGCCACGAGCAAGAGGGCACGAACCGGGGCCGTGAAGCTCGCCAAACCGCAGCGCCAGCACCTGGTCGCGAAGCTGATCGAGCAGAACCAGATCAAGAACCAGGCCCAGCTCGTCGAGCTGTTGGCGCAAGAGGACGTCGTGGCTACCCAGGCGACCGTCTCGCGTGACCTCGACGAGATGGGAGCGATCAAGGTGCGGGTCCAGGGTGGCGAGAGTGCCTACGCACTGCCCGAGCTGCCGAGCGAGCAGTTCGCGCCCGAGGGGCACCTTCGGCGTGTGCTGGGTGACTGGGTGGTCGAGGTTGCCCACTCGGGTAACCTCATCGTCTTGCGGACGCCGCCCGGTTCAGCGCACGTCGTGGGATCGGCCCTCGACCGCGTAGGGCTGCCCGAGATCCTCGGCACTGTTGCAGGTGATGACACCCTCATGCTGGTGGTCACCGAGGGCGCATCTACATCTGCCGCAGCGGCAAAGCTGTCAGAGCTGGCCGGGCTCTAGGTGGGCCCGGCCGAGATTCGAGGAACGAAGCACCAAACGACCAGCGCGAAGGCAGGTGAACGGCGTCGGTACGCCTTCAGGAGCCTGGCCGCGCACGGAGGAGAACATGGCGAAACGAGTTGTGCTTGCCTACAGCGGAGGCCTCGACACGTCGGTGGCAGTGCGCTGGATGATCGACCAGATGGGCGTCGAGGTGATCGCCGTCGCATGTGACGTGGGCCAGGGCGGTGACTGGGACGGCATCTGCGAGCGTGCCGGCAAGGCCGGAGCGGTCGCCACGATCGTCGCGGATGTCAGGGATGAGTTCGCTCGCGACTACTGCGGCTCGGTGCTCAGGGCCAACGCGCTGTATGAGAACCAGTACCCGCTGGTGTCAGCGCTCTCCCGTCCCGTGATCGTCAAGGAGCTGGTCCGCGCGGCGCGCGAGCACGGCGCGGACGCCGTCGCTCACGGCTGCACGGGCAAGGGCAACGACCAGGTCCGCTTCGAGGTCGCTACACGGGCTTTGGCTCCTGACCTTGACATCCTGGCCCCCGTCCGCTCATGGGGGATGAGTCGCGAGGACTCCATCGCCTACGCCGAGCGGCACGACATCCCGCTCGAGGCCAGCCGCGAGAAGATCTACTCGATCGATGACAACCTGTGGGGTCGTGCCATCGAGTGCGGCGAGATGGAGGACCCATGGGCAGAGCCGCCCGGTGGCGTGTGGGAGATGACCCGGCTCCGAGCTGTCGAACCCCGCGAGATCACCGTCGCGTTCGAGCAGGGCATGCCGGTCGCGGTCGACGGGGTGGCCATGCCCATGGCCGAGTTGATCATGGGGCTGAACGACACGGTCGGGGCCTTCGGGTACGGGCGCCTGGACATGGTGGAGAACCGCCGGGTCGGGATCAAGAGTCGCGAGACATATGAGGCACCGGCCGCGCTCGCCCTGATCATGGCGCACCGCGACCTCGAGTCGATCACCCTCGAGCGCGACCTTCAGCGCCAGAAGATCGCCCTCGAGCATCGCTACGCCGAGCTCATCTATGACGGGCTGTGGTTCTCGCCTCTGCGCGACGCCCTCGATGCCTTCGTCCAGTCCTCCCAGCGCTATGTGACCGGTGAGGTCCGGCTCCGCCTCGAGGAGGGCCGCTGCATAGTCGTGGGCCGCCGCAGCCCGTACTCGCTGTATGACTTCGGCCTTGCCACATACGAGGCCGAGGACAGCTTCCACCACGCCGACTCTGAGGGCTTCGTCCGGCTGTGGGGACTCGGCATACAGACGTGGGCGGCCCGCCAGACCCAGGCGCAGGCCCAAGCACCAGAGCCAGGCTGAGGCGGCACGCGATGAGCCCCGAACCAGACACCGCCAGCGGTGAGTCCAAGGTCCCCCGACAGCTGTGGGAGGGCCGCTTCGACCACGGGCCGGCCGATGCCTTGATGGCGCTGTCGGTGAGCCTCGCCTTCGACAAGCGGCTGTTCCCGGATGACATCGAGGGATCGAGGGCCCACGTGAGGGGCCTGTTGCGAGCAGGGATCCTCGACGCCGACGAGGAGCGGGCGATCCTGATGGCGCTGGATCAGGTCGGCCAGGAGCTCGTCGACGGGTCCTTCGAGTTCACCCCGACCGACGAGGACATCCACACTGCCATCGAACGCCGGGTGACTGAGATAGCTGGGGCTACCGGAGCCAAGCTTCACACCGGTCGCAGCCGCAACGACCAGGTCGCCCTCGACCTGAGGATCTTCTCCAAGCGCGAGATCCTCGGCGTGGTCGAGCGGATCCTGGCACTGCAGCAAGCCCTGCTCGACCGGGCCGACGACGCCGGGGATGCGTACCTTCCCGGCTACACCCATCTCCAGCGTGCCCAGCCCGTGCTGCTGAGCCATCACCTTCTCGCCCATGGTTGGGCCCTTGCCCGTGACACAGACCGCCTCTTCGACTGCCGCGGGCGCCTCGACGTGTCGCCTCTGGGCGCCGGCGCGCTCGCAGGATCATCCCTTGACCTCTCACCAGAGCTCGTCGCGGAGGAGCTTGGCTTCGCGGGCGTCTTTGACAACTCACTCGACGCTGTGAGCGACCGCGACTTCGTTGCCGAGCTCGTCTTCGCGGTGACGCTGTGCGCGGTTCACCTGTCGCGCCTTGGCGAGGAGGTCATCATCTGGGCGACCGAGGAGTTCGGCTTCATCGCCCTACCGGACGAGTACTCGACGGGGTCCTCGATGCTGCCCCAGAAGAAGAACCCCGACATCGGCGAGCTCGTCCGCGGGAAGAGCGGCCGGCTCATCGGCAACCTCGCAGGCCTGCTCGCCACGCTGAAGGCCCTCCCGCTCGCCTACAACCGCGACCTCCAGGAGGACAAGGAGCCGTTGTTCGACTCTCTCGACCAGGTCAACCTCTCCTTGACTGCACTGACCGGGCTGTTGCGTTCGGTGTCGTTCGACACCGAACGGATGCAAGCCGCAGCAGACATACCCGAGGTCGCCGCCACAGATCTCGCCGAGCATCTCGTCGCCGGCGGCATGCCGTTCCGCGAGGCACACGCGCTTGTCGGCGCGCTCGTCGCGGAGTCACAGCGCGAGGGGGTTCCGCTGGAAGAGCTGGTCGAGGACCACGGCGATCTCGGCCTTCCGGCACTCGGCCTCCTGCAACAGGGGGTGGCTGTTCGGCGCCGCCGCACGCGCGGGGGTGGGGGCCCTGAGGCTTTCGGTGAGCAGCGGGCCCGGTTCACCGAGGTCCTTGACCGTGACCGCGCTCGCTGGTCCAGCCTGGCTCGAGGCCTCTGAGGCCCTGCCAGGTCAGTCGCGAGGTCTCTGGCCGTGGCGGGATCGAGGATTCCGGCGAGCAGGCAACCGGCGAACGAGGCGCATCCTCGGCTTGCCCGTGCGAGCAGTGATCGGTGCCAAGGGGTTCTCGAAGACAACCGACGCTGGGCCACGGCGCCCAGCGACGGACGCTTCCCAGGCGACCGTCGAGAGCTCTGTGGGCGCACAGGCGGTCCTCGCACCTATCGTGTTGGACCACGCCGGCTGACCGGGCCGTGCACATGGCGGGGCCAACCACCACGAGCTCGGGTCGACGGGTGGGTCCGGGGCAGGTACGAGCTCCACGGCACGAGCGCAACCACCACCTGACGGAGGACCATGAGCGGATTCCCAGAGCAACCCACCCCGGCCAACGAGCTCCTCGATCAGATCGAGAACCTCTCAGAAGGTGACATCAACTGGCGCGGCGGGCGCGCGTTCAGCCTCGTGTACCACCCCGACGACCAAGAGCTCGAGGGGCTCCTGCACGAGGTGGCCACCATCTACATACACGAGAACGCCCTCAACCCGTTCAAGTACCCGAGCCTCGTGCAGATGGAGACCGACGTCGTGGACATGGCAGCGGATCTGTTGCACACGCAGCCCAGGGCAGGCTCGATGTCGAGCGGGGGAACCGAGAGCATCTTCCTGGCTGTGCACACGGCTCGATCGATCGGTGAGCAGCGCGGCATCACCGTGCCCAACATCGTCACTGCCGAGACGGTTCACCCTGCGTTCGCCAAGGCATGCCACTACCTCAAGATCGAGCATCGGTCGACTCCACTGACACCTGATCTGCGAGCTGATCCCGATGCGATCGCAGCGTCGATCGATGCCGACACCGTGCTCGTGGTCGGCAGCAGCCCCTGCTACCCGTTCGGCGTGATCGATCCCATCCCCGAGCTGGCCGCGCTCGCCGTCGAGAAGGGCACGCTCATGCACGTGGATGCCTGCCTCGGTGGCTGGCTGCTGCCGTGGTGGGAACGCCTGGGTGAGCCGGTCCCTCCGTGGGACTTCCGCGTCGAGGGGGTCACATCGATGTCCGCAGACATCCACAAGTACGGCTACACGTTCAAGGGGGCCTCCCTCGTCATGTACCGCGAGCCCGAGATGGTCCAGCATCAGTGGTTCGTCTATGACAACTGGCCGGGAGGGCTGTACGGGTCCATCACCACCGCGGGCACGCGGCCGGCCGCGCCGATCGCCGGTGCCTGGGCGACGATCTGCCACCTCGGGGCTGAGGGCTACCTGTCCAAGGCCAGGCAGGTCCGTGACGCCACCCGCGGATTCCAGTCCGGGATCGCTGCGATCGAGGAGCTCCAGGTGACGGGTGATCCGGACATGAGCGTCTTTGAGATCTCAGCCGTGCCGGGCAGCGATGTCGACATCGGTGGCGTGGGCGACGTCATGGACGACCGCGGGTGGAACCTCGACCGCCAGCAGGGCGGGCTTCACGTCATGGTCTCGCCCTACCACCTCCGGGTCGTCGACCAGTTCAACGTTGACCTGAGCGATGCAGTTGCCTCCCATGCGCGAAGCCGCGGGAAGGCTGCGTCCTATGGTGGGATATCCGAGCTCGGCTGAGGAGCCCCAAGCAGATGTGCGCACACCTCGATGCTGCCTCGGCTCGCGGCTTCACGGGGCTGATCCTGGCCGGTGGTGCGTCCACCCGGATGGGCCAGGACAAGGCCTTCGTCCAGATCGGCGGGATCGCCCTCGTCGAGCGGGTGGCCAACCGGCTCGAGGACGCACGGGCGGCAGAGGTGATCGTGATCGGCGGGGACCTCGATGGGCTTCGTACCGCCGGGCTTGACGCGCGTGCGGACCGCTACCCGTCCCAAGGACCTCTCGGTGGCCTCATCACAGGGCTGGCAGAGCTGAAGGATCCAGAGTCGTTCGCGTTCGTGTGCGCATGTGACCAACCCGAGGTCGACCCTCAGTTGCCGGCCCTGCTGCTCGGTCGTTGCAGCGACCGGTCTGACGCCGCCATACCCATGGCCCGAGGGGTTCCCCAGGTGCTCGCTGCTGTCTACAGAGCCAGGGCTCTCGGCGCCCTTCAGCAGAGCTACGACGCGGGCGAGCGATCGCTGCGCCGTGCTGTCCAGGAGCTGGACGGCGTCGTGGTGGAGGGACTTCCCGAGAGATGGTTCGTCGACCTCGACACACCTGAAGAGCTTGCCCGCTACGCTGCCTACGATGAGTAGGCACCCAGCCCCACAGATCCCACACCCATGATCGACGTTCCGGCCGTCGATGTGGCGGTGCTCGAGGCAGAGATG
>JAHFUU010000088.1 GCA_023264915.1 Microthrixaceae bacterium
CGATCCCTCAACTTGTCGGCGTTTTGTTGAACGCCTTGATGATCGGCGGTCGGATTTGTCCGGGCGGCGGCATCGGTGACGCGCCCGGCACCTCTTGTTGGCGTGGCTACCGGCGCCTGCGCACGGCTGGATGGGGGAGCAGGCGCTCGGTGCCGCGCACCTTCAGGTAGCGGACCAGGGAATCGTACGGCTCCTGGCCGATCAGCTCGATCAGCTCGTGACGGCAGGTCTCATAGACCGGCTCGGTACCCACGAACGCGTCCCCGTCCTCGGTGCACCACCAGGCGAACTCAAAACCCCCCTCACCCCAGTCGCGCCGCTTCCACTCACGGATGGTGTATGTGCGGTGCTCGTTGTCCTCGATCTTCTCCTCGAGCCGGAGGGGCAGCAGCCAGCAGACGTGGGGCTTCCAGTCGACGGGACGCTCGTTGCGTGCAATGGCCGCCTGGTGGAGTGCGCAGCCGGGGCCAGCTGCGAAGCCTGGTCGGTTCAAGAAGATGCACGCATCATCGACAACGCGGGTCACCCACTCACCATGATCGTTCTTATAGATCGCGCCCTTCTTGCTGGCCTTCTTCATGTACTGCCACTCGTCGGCCGTCAGCTGGGCTGCTAGCCGCTCGGTCCTCTTGCGGTCTGCCTTGTCGGTGAAGTGAGCGCCGTAGGTGCAACAGCCATGCACCAGCTCCGGCGCTGCCTCTGTGAGGACGCCCTGGCACCCTTGGCCGAAGATGCAAGTCCAGCTGCTGGTGAGGTAGGTGAGATCGAACAGGTAGGTGTCGTCGTCGACATCGATCGAAACCCACTCGTGGAGGTCCTCAGAATCTGACATGCGGGCCGCACTCTAGCGGGGCTTCGCCCCAGCCCCGACGAGCCATGTGATCGGGATGGGATCCGCGGCCCCTCATCTGTTGGGGCGCCGCCGGCGCTCACACCTGGTTCCGTGCGAACGCCCGCTCGCTGCCGCTCGCTGTTCGCACGTGCAAGCCCGAAGGTGCGCGCGAGCCGCCAGGGAGCGCCGCTCCCTGGCACCTTCGAGCTTGCCTCGGCCAGAACTTGACTCGCGCTTCGAGTGATCCGACCTCTGAGGCTCCAAGCGGGGCTTCGCCCCAGCCCCGACGAGCCATGTGATCGGGATGGGATCCGCGGCCCCTCATCTGTTGGGGCGCCGTCGGCGCTCACACCTGGTTCCGTGCGAACGCCCGCTCGCTGCCGCTCGCTGTTCGCACGTGCAAGCCCGAAGGTGCGCCTTGGTGCCCCGCCGGGGGGAGGCTTCGCGGAGTTCCCAGCCTCGACCAGCGGCGGCATTAAGGTCGTGATCGTGACCGTGACCCGGACAAACCCGCCGGGCGCGCCTGAGTCCGCGGCCTCGCCCAGCTCGCCTGACGCTGCCGAACCAGCCCCTGGCACCGAGCACATCCCGAGCGCGCGTGACGGGGCGCCAGGCGAGATCGTCACCCTGGCCCTGTGTGCCGCGGCGATCGGGATCGTCTTCCGGTTCGTCGCCCGCACTCCGCTGTGGCTGGACGAGGCCCTCAGCGTCAACATCGCCAAGCTCGGCCTGGTCGACATCAACGAGGCCTTGCGCCACGACGGCCACCCTCCCCTCTACTACTACCTGCTGCACGGCTGGATGAAGGCGTTCGGCTCAGGCGACGTCGCAGTCCGGGCGCTGTCTGGCGTGCTCAGTGTCGCGACCCTCCCCCTGGCATGGCTGGCTGGGCGCAGGCGGGGTGGCCCGCTGCTCGGCTGGGTCCTCGTATCGGTGCTGTCGATCTCTGAGTTCGCCGTGCGCTACGCCAGCGAGACACGCATGTACTCGCTGGTGATGCTGTTGGTATTCATCGGATATCTGCTCTTGGACTCCGTGACGCGAGAGCCGGGCCGGTCGTGGTGGCGCCTGGTCGGGCTGGGCGCGGTCAGCGGCCTGCTCCTGCTCACCCACTACTGGTCGATGTTCCTGTTGGGTGCTGTCGTGGTCACCCTGGTATGGCGCTGGCGCCGCCACCACGGGCGCCGAGCACTCGAGGCGGCGTTGGCAGTCATGGTGGGTGCGGCGCTGATGTTCGCACCCTGGGTCGGGTCGTTCGTGTTCCAGTCCCGCAACACGGGCACGCCGTGGGCATCGCCGACGAGGCCCACCACCACCCTTGCGATCGTGATGCAGGACTTCCACACCTCGACGAGTGACTTCAAGGACCCGATCCTCGCCATCGCGATGAGCACGATCCTGGTGTTCCTCGGGCTCTTCGGGGTCGCCGTCAGCACCCAGAAGATGCAGATCGACCTGCGCACCGTGGGCCAGGTGCGATACGAGGCGGTCGTGGTGGCCCTGACCCTCGGCATGGGAATGGTCGCAGGCCTGCTGACCCGTAGCGCCTTCGCCAGCCGCTACGCGTCGGTCATCTACCCGCTGTTCGCCCTCATCGCCGCCGCTGGGGTGACCCGGTTCACCTCGCGGCCCGTGCGGTTCGGCGTTCTCGCCGCGTACCTCGGTTTCTCGATGCTCGGGGTGGTGCAGGTCGCCCTCGTGTACCAGCGCACCCAGGCGCGCGCCATAGCCGAGGCTGTGGCCGCGAGCGGTGCCCAGCCAGGTGACCTCGTCGTCTACTGCCCCGATCAGCTCGGACCGGGCGGTTCCCGCGAGATGCCGCCAGACCTCCGCTAGCGTTCCTTCCCGGCGCTGGACTCGCCCGATCGAGTCGACTGGGCAGGCTACGCCTCACGCAACGCAGCTGCGGATCCCTCCGCGATCGCCCGGCAGACGCTCGACATCGCTGGGCCGGAGCACTCGATCTTCGTCGTGTGGGCGGGCAGCTACAAGACCTTCGAGGACAAGTGCGAGGCGTACATGCACGAGCTGAGCAAGCAACGTCCGGCGATCGAGGACCTTGTGGTCGGCGACTCTGACAAGTACTTCGAGCACGCGAACCTCAAGCGCTTCAAGCCGGCGCCACAAGCCACCTGAGGTGGGCGAGGTGAGCGAGGTGAGCGCAGCTTCGGTGCCGGCAGCGAACCCGACAGTCGCGCACGCAAGCACGCGTGCAAGCACGGACCGCTTGCGCGACGACCTGCGCGTGGCTCTGCCGCCCTATGTCGCAGCGAGGGTGATCGTCGCCCTCGCGTGGTTGCTGTCATCTGGTGTCGCGGCCCGGTTCTACGCGTCCCGCCCCAGCCAGCTGGCCGAGGGGCTGGTCGCATGGGACGGCACCTGGTACCGGGACATCGCCGACATCGGCTACAGCGGCGTGCCACGGGAAGGGCTGCGGTTCTTCCCCCTGTATCCCGTGTTGGGCAAGGCCTTCTCGTACCCCTTCGGAGGGTCGGTCCCCCTCGCCCTGATCCTGATCGCGAACCTCGCGGCGCTGGCTGTCGCCGTCGTGGTTCGCCGGCTGGTCCTGGCCGACCGGCACGATGTCGCCGAAGCGGACCGAGCAACGTGGGCCATCACGCTGTTCCCTTCGGCGTTCGTGCTGGTCTGGGCATACGCAGAGTCCCTGATGCTGCTCGGCGCGGTCGGTGCTCTGGCCTCGGCACGAAGGCGCAGGTGGTGGTGGGCAGCGGCATGCGGGCTCCTGGCGGGGGCGACGCGCCCCGTCGGGCTCGCAGTGGTCGCGGCGGTCGCCATCGAGCTCGCGAGGACCTTCAGGGAACAGCGGTGGAGCGAGCGCTGCATCGGTGCTGTGGCGGTGGCGGCACCTCTTGCAGGTGCCGGCGCGTACCTCCTTTGGGTCTCCCGCACCTTTGGCGGGTGGTCGATCCCCTTCGAGGTGCAGACAGGTCTTCGCGGGGAGGCCAACCCGCTCTCGAGGCTCATCGCGGGGTTGGGCGACGTCTTCGGCGTGCAGCGGTTCGGCGACGGCCTCCACATCCCCTTTGCCATCGCGTTCATCGTGCTGCTCGTGCTCACGTTCAGGTACCTGCCGTGCTCCTACGGCGCGTATGCAACTGTCGTCCTGCTCGCGGCACTCAGCGCATCCAACCTGAACTCGATCGAGCGCTATGCCCTCAACGCCTTCCCGATCGTGGTGACGCTCGCGCTGGTGTTGAAGACGCCGCGTGCTGAGCGCGTGGGTCTCGCCGTGTGCGGTTGCGGCATGCTCGCGTTGGCATCTCTGGCGTGGCTAGGCGTGTACGTGCCCTGAGGTCCGGGCCGGCTCGCCTCCAGCCGCTGTGGCAGCGTGGCAGTAGGGTCAACCAGATGCTGTGGGACCTTGACAGGCGCCCTGACGCCCGACCAAGCGCCTCCGACGCAGGCCGCGCGGCCCCAGAGGGCCGCGAAGGTGCCGAGCGCGAGCCTGGGGAGGCTTCACCCGTCGACCGGCTCGGCCGTTCGCAGCCCGATGACGCGGGGCCGGCAGCTCCTTCACACGTCGATGGCGTGGCTGTTGACGACATGACGCGTTCAGCCTCGTGGGCCCAGATCGAGGATCGCGTGAACAGGATCGCGAACCTGCTCCGCGGAGGGTTCGAGATCGAGCCTGGCCAGCGGATCGCTGTGGTCATGGGCAACCGGGTCGAGCTCATCGAGATCGTTCTCGGCTCGATGGTCGCCGGCGCCGTCGTCACGTTGGTCAACTGGCACCTCACCCCAGCAGAGGTCAGCTACGTCCTCGGCGACTCCTCTGCCAAGGTGGTGTTCTGCGACCCCGAGCGCGAGGCGTTCACACGCGCGTGCGCGGATGGCCGCCGGGTGGTCATGGTGGGCAGGCCGTTCGACGAGGCACTCGATCGTTGCTCCAACGAGGAGTTGCCGGGGGACTCGGCTGCCGGCGGCACGATGTTCTACACATCCGGCACGACCGGGCGACCCAAAGGGGTCAGGAGGGGAATCCGGCCGACGGTCGACGAGCAGTTGAGGGCGATCCGCGATGCCGGCAAGGCGCTGGGGCTGGACGGTACAGGTCCACACCTGGTCACCGGACCTCTTCACCATGCCGCGCCTCTTGGCTTCGCACTGATGGATCTGCTCAACGGCGCCCCCCTCGTGATCATGTCGCGATGGGATGAGCGGCAGGCCCTCACGCTCATCGAGCAGCGAAGCATCCGCCACACCCACATGGTGCCCACGATGTTCGTGCGACTGCTGGCGCTGCCAGACCCAGAACGCGAGGCTGCCCGCGTGTCGTCGCTCACGCTGGTGCTCCACGGCGCGGCGCCGATCTCTGACTCCGTCAAGCGCCGGATGATCCAGTGGTGGGGACCGGTGCTGGTCGAGTACTGGGGTGCCTCAGAGGGCGGGGTGGTCACCCTGGCCGATTCGGGGGAGTGGCTGTCACACCCCGGAACGGTTGGCCGGCCGACACCCTCCCACGAGGTGTACGTGACCGGTCCCGACGGCGCCGCCCTCCCACCGGGTGAGATCGGTGAGCTCTGGTGCAAGAACCTGATCACCGACGACGTGTTCGAGTACCACGGCGACCCCGACAGGACCGCGGCAGCATTCAAGGAACCCGGGACCTACACGATCGGCGATCTCGGCTGCATCGACCACGACGGTTACGTGTACCTGGCGGATCGGGCCTCGAACATGATCATCTCGGGCGGGGTGAACATCTACCCGGCCGAGATCGAGCATGTTCTCGACGAGCATCCAGCGGTAGCTGACTGCGCGGTCTTCGGCATCCCCGACGACGACTGGGGCGAGTCACCCAAAGCTGCCGTCCGCTTGAACGAGGGTTTCCTCCCGTCCAGCGAGACCGAGGAGGCCATCCTGGCCTTCGGCCGCGAGCACCTCGCCCGCTACAAGGTTCCGCGCTCGATCGACTTCGAGACCGAGCTGCCGCGCCAGCCCAACGGGAAGATCTACACGCGACTGCTGAGGGACAGGTACTGGCAGGGCCGGGACAGCCAGATCTGATCCCTGCGGTCGCGGCGAGGCGCCGCCGGCTCGTTACGCTCCCCGGGTGGACGTGGCGCTGTTTGACTACACGCTGCCTGCGGATCGCATCGCGCAGCGGCCAGTGGAGCCCCGCGACGCGGCGCGGCTCCTGGTGGATCGCGGCGACCGCCAACCGCACCAGAACCGGACGGTGGCGGACCTGGCCGAGCTGCTCGAACCAGGTGACGTCCTGGTGATGAACGACACCCGGGTGCTGCCGGCACGGTTGTTGCTGAACAAGGGGACAGGCGGGCGAGCCGAGGTCCTCCTGCTCGAACCGGCGCAGGGAGATGGCCGCAGCTGGCACGCCCTTGTGCGCCCGTCGCGACGGTTGCCTGCGGGCACCATCCTCTATGGCGAGCAATCGGGCACCGAGGTTCCAGTTGTCGAGGTCGGGCCTGCCTGCGGCTCTTGGTCGGGCCCGGTGAGGCTCGTCGAGCTTCTCGGCACTGGCGCCACCTCCGATGAGCAAGTCATGCGGCGCTGGGGCCGGGTACCTCTTCCCCCCTACATCGAGGGCGACCTTCAGGACCCCGAGCGGTACCAGACCGTCTACGCGGACCGGGCTGACTCGGTTGCGGCACCGACTGCGGGCCTGCACCTGACCCGGGAGCTCATCGCGAGGTGTCGCCGGCGCGGGATCAGCACCGCGTTCGTGCGCCTCGCCGTGGGCCTGGGCACGTTCCGCCCGATGCTGGCCGGCGCCGTCGAGGACCACACCATGCACCGGGAGCGCTACCGGGTGCCCGCCGCGACGATGGATGCGTGCCGGCGGGCCCGCAGGGTAATAGCAGTCGGAACCACCACCGTCAGGGCACTCGAGACCGCGGCCGCTACGGGCGAGCTCTCGGGGCGGACCGGCTTGTTCATCCGCAGGCCGTATGAGTTCTCGGCGGTCGACGTCTTGCTGACGAACTTCCATCTCCCGCGCTCGACCCTGCTGGTGATGATCGATGCTTTCGTCGGGCCGAGGTGGCGGGACCTCTACGAGGCAGCACTGCGCGACGGCTACCGCTTCTTGTCCTTCGGCGACGCCATGCTCTTGGATCGGGGATCGACGAGATGAGCCACAGCGGTCCCGTGCTGCGCTTCGAGGCGACAGCCACCGACGCCTCGGCAAGAGCGGGTTCGGTCCTCACCTCTCGGGGGCAGTTCCTGACGCCGTGCTTCATGCCTGTGGGTACGCGGGCTGCGGTCCGCACGCTGTCCTCGGTGGACCTCGAGTCACTCGGGGTGCAGGTGATGCTCGCCAACACCTACCACCTGATGTTGCGCCCGGGCGCGGAGGTCATCGCCCGGGCGGGGGGCATCCACGAGTTCGCCGGCTGGAACGGTCACGTCCTCACCGATTCGGGCGGTTACCAGGTGTACTCGCTCAACCCCACGGTCGACGACAGCGGTGCCACGTTCCGGTCCACATACGACGGCAGCTCCCACCATCTGACACCTGAGCGTGCGGTCCAGATCCAGCACCTCCTCGGGAGTGACATCCAGATGGTGCTCGACGTCTGCCCGCCCCTTCCGTCAGAGCCAGGGCTGGTGCGGGCCGCCGTGGATCGCACGGCTGCGTGGGCCGCCCGCGCCAAGGCCGCCCATCAACCTGCTCTGGTCGGGGGCCACGCCCAAGCGCTCTTCGGGATCGTGCAGGGAGGGATCGATCCGTGCCTGCGGAGGGAGAGCGCCGAACGCACCCTGGCGATTGGCTTCGACGGCTACGGGATCGGGGGCCTGTCGGTGGGGGAGAGCCGGGACGAGATGCTCCCGGCGCTGGCCGCGGCCGTGGAGGTGCTGCCCACCGAATCGCCGCGGTACCTGATGGGCGTCGGCGACGCGATCGGGATCGTCGAAGCGATCGCGCTGGGTGTCGACATGTTCGACTGCGTGCTCCCCACCCGACTCGCGCGCCACGGCACGGTGCTCACGTCGGCGGGACGCCTCAACCTCCGCAACGCGGGCTTCGCATCAGACACCAACCCACTGGACCCGGCCTGTGACTGCATCGTGTGCGCGCGATGGTCGCGTGCCTACCTCCGTCACCTTCTGTGCGTCCACGAACCCACCGCTCCCAGGCTTGTGACCATCCACAACCTCCACTGGTTGCTGGCGCTGGTGGGCCGCGCCCGCGAGGCGATCCTGCGTGGCGAGCTCGACCGCCTGCGCGCGGAGGTCGCCAGAACCCTCAAAGGTTGAATCACGTGAAGCGCGAGTGAAGTTCTGGCCGAGGCAAGCTCGAAGATGCCAGGGAGCAGCCCTACGGGTCACGGGGGCGCATCTTCGGGCTTGCCCGT